>JAZSEL010000144.1:0-23411 GCA_045531685.1 Lachnospiraceae bacterium
AAGCTTCCGAAGCTGTCTCTCAGAGCAATGTTAGCTGCCTCTTCCTCATTGTTCAATGCGCTCAGTGCAGAGGAATCCTGCTGTACACCAACTGCTTTTCCTGCTAGATCTGCAAAAGAAGCGATACCGGCATCTGCTGCAACAACAAATACCTGACTGTTATCTACATAAGGTACGGACCATGTATACTGATCCTCTCTTCCATTAATAGTAAAGCCGTTCCAAATACAATCAATAGAGCCTGATGATAATTCCATATCCTTTGCATCCCAGTCAATTGGCTGCTTCTGCAATGTCCAGCCACGACGGTTACAAACTTCCTGTGCCAAATCTAAGTCAAATCCAACATAGTCACCATTGTCATCCATATATCCATATGGTGGAAATTCTGCATCAAAACCAACCGTAAAAGTAGTTCCATCACCCTCAGCAACCGCTTCTGCTGCTTCTTCCTTTACTCCACATGCTGTTAACCCCAACATAAGTGCTAAAACCAATACTAATGCTAATTTCTTCTTCATAAGTCCTCCTAATTGCTTTATTAATTTACCATAATAAAGTTTATGACTGCCTTATCTTAGCAAATCGCCACCCTTCTGTCAATAGGGACCTTGTCTTCCCACCCGCCCCGGGCCACTGCCCCTGCACGCCCCGCAGCCCCCGGGTCCGCCAAAAGAACATTTTAGATAATGCCTAGAACATCTTAGGCTTTCAAGGCGAAGCATAAGCGCACCGGGAAATTGTCTGAGAGGGAGTAGGAGGGCATGCTTTTTCTTATTTAGTTATACAATTGCGGAATAACTAGCGCTTTCTCCAAGGGCTCCTTATGCCGCTACCAGTAAACTCGCACATCAACAGAAAAGTCAAAATAATTGCTGCAAAGCAGCATTAAAATGCAAAGACACGCCCTAGGACATGCTAGCATGTCCGGAGGCGTGTTCTTGCATTTAATACTGCGCGTATACGCGCATTTCGACTTTTCTGTTGATATGCTCAGACAACTTCCCGCGGCATGGAGCTCTTGGGGAAAGCTAAGATATTCCTGCAATTGTCTAAAGGCATCCGAAAAAGCATGCCCTCCTGCTCCCTCGAGTTTATTTCCGTTAGGTGCGCTGTTTTATGCTTCGCTGAAAGCCCGTAGATGTTCTTGCATTAGATAACCGTTTTTTGGCGGACCCGGGGGCTGCGGGGCGTGCAGGGGCAGTGGCCCGGGGGCGGGCGGGAAGGTTAAGAGTAGCGGTCCATCATGGCAAGGGCCTCTTTGGAGTATTGCGGGTAGTCTGCAATGAAGGAACGCAGTTCCTTCTCACCTTCTTTGGCCATGCGTTTGTTGTAGTCCATCTGGGCACGGAGTTTTTGGCGGCGCACGATGTGTTCGTGGCGGATTTCTACCATTTCTCTGTGGTCTACTAAGGCCATCGGACTGCGGAGCCAGAGTCTGGCATCGCTAAGCTGATAGTTACGAAGGACTTTTAAGAGTTCGCCCTGATAGAAGTCCAGTTCTTCCTCGTTTTGCTCGTTGATTTCACGGGCTTTCTTTTCTTCTTCATAGGCATCGCAGAGAATCTTCCATTCCCTGGAGCTTTTTACGTTATATTTAAGGTATAAGTAGTCAAGTAAATTAACATTGTTCACGTAACGGATTTTCACAGTGTTTTGAAGGAGAATAATGCGGTTCATTCCTTTCTCTGCCCGTTCCAGTTCTTTTATCTGATCCAGATATTTGGAGTAGATGACGGCAAGGGCGATGGCTCCGCACACAATGGTTATCACATAGCCCACCATTACTTTCATTTCAAAGGCAAACTGCATAATGCACAGCATGACCAATAAAAGTCCCATGGCAAGCATGATAATCATGGTCATTCCCTTGCTGTTTGCAATGCCGTGCCGCAATTCGTCCTTACGGTACTGATATGCCTGTTTTTCACCCTCTAAGCGGCTTAAGTCATCCTTAATCATCTCCCGGTATTTTTCCGATTTACGCATTTCCGAATATACCTTTGATGCGGTTTCTTCATACTGCTCCATCCGGTAAAACTGGCTTTCCGTCATTTTACTTTTCTTATTCTGATAGTCCTGTCTTTCTTTCTGGAAATGCAGGATTTTCTTGGCGTATTCCGTTACACGGTGCTTTTCCCCGTGAGGAAGCGCCTCCAATTCATCCATATCCTTTAGTACTGCGGTTACCACATTATACTCATAGGAAAGCTTGTCCAGCTCAGCAGAGGCATCCCGTACCTGCTCCACCAGACTGCGGATAAACTTTTCTCTCTGATATGGGTCATTAATCTTAAGATACGTTCTGTCACTGACAATGGTGTTCCAATCCCATTCCGAATCCTCCGAACCCATTTCTCCCTCTTTTGGAGAAATCCGCGGTTCCTCGTATTCTTCATCATCGGAATTCATACGTCCTTCTTCCCAGAAGTACTCCTCGTCCCATAATTGTTCTTCTATAAAATCGTCCTCATCAAAGGAGTTTTGTTTCCATTTTGAAAATATGTTTTTAATAAAACCCATAGGTTACCCCTTACTCACCATATTGGTATATTCCTCTTTTGCCTGTCGAAGCAAACGGTTTACTGCTTCATAATGCGTCACCTGTTCTTCTTCCACAAACTTATCTACCACATCCGCCGGGGCAAGATTTTCCCAATCCTGCTCCATGCTCTTTAAGCGTGCTTCCACTTCCAAAGAATCCTCATAGCTTTCCGGATGCTCTGCCAGATAGGAAAGATATTCTGTCTGGGAACAGCCCAGCTTAAGAGACGCCAGAAGCTGTACATAGCTTTCCGTATTCGGATAGGCATGAAAGGCTTTCTTAAAGCAGTCTGCTGCCTTGTCAAAGACAAACATTCCCGCCAGACACACTCCCATATTGTGATACAGTCTGGCACATAATTTCACATCCTCTTCCGGACAGGTTCTCAATATCTCTTCGTATTCCGAAATTGCCATGGCGTACTTCTGTCTCTTGCAATAGGCATCGGCACGCATCTTCTTTCTTTCCTGTACCGAAAGCCTGCTGCCATCCTGTAATATCCGGTACACCTTTTCGCATTCTTCTTTTCCAAAGTAACCTGTCATCAAAAACAGATACTGAATGGATGAAAAAAGTACATCCTCTTTTCCCCGGTATTCCTTCAAGGTGTCTGCCCATGAGGAAAGTCCCAGCTCCTGCCCAATCCATGAAAGCAGTTCATCCGTGAAAAAATCCTCCTGCAATAAAAAAGCATTTTTATACAAGTAATAGCAAAGCTCTTCCACCGAGTACAAACGCAAATCTTCTTCTGCAATATAATATGGAGTTTTGGCATAATTTCCGCTACACAAAATAACCGTATTCATATCATCCTCCAAAACCCAAATCTATCTCTTGCGTGAAAATGAGACCGTCCGTCTTTGCCAATTCCCCAAATCCCATATCCTCAATGGTAACCTCCATTAAAGAGGCAGACTTCATCTGTACCTGCATATGAAGTCTGGTCATTTTCGGCTTACGCACCGGCAATTCATCCAATACCATTTCCACATTTCTTACATTTCTTCCATCCAGAGGAATCAGACGGAATGCCACCGTATTTCCCTCTGTCAGGATAATATCCCATTCCTTTTTACATTCGTACCAATTCTCACCTCCGTCCAATAAGGCAAGATAAGATTCTTCTCCCTGACGCATAACCTGCATCCCCACATTGGTACGTAATTTATCCTTAGAAAGGAAAATCATCTGCTTGGTTTTGTTTTTCACATACTTTTCCTGCATGGCAAAGCAGGCGCCCTTACTGTACAAATCATTTCCCTTAAATACTCTTCTGTTATGACACAATGCCCTTAGGGAATCCTGACACCATTCCCCATGAAATCCCTCTCCCAGTAAAAAAGCACAGGCATCGGAAGGGGTGGCACTTTCCTCAATAATCCGGGTAAATCTGCCATCCTTTTCTTCGTCCTCACCAAAGAGGCTGCCGTGGGAAGTCTCTTCCACAAACGCAACCATGGGACGGGTATTCCTGTTCTTTTTAAAGCGATAGCTCTTTATTTCCTCCTGACCGTAGTCATATAAAAGCACATTATCATTCCACAGCTCCTTTGGCTGATGTGTCACATAATAATAAATACTTTCTTCCCTGCTCTGGAAATACATATCACATTCCGGCATATTCAGTAACACAATCACTCTTTGCATAAGGGCAATGGTTTTTTCCGTCAATACCGGAAGGGTAAACATGATTCCGGCTGTTTTCTCCGGTCTGCATTCCTTCTGTGGCAGATACAGGCTTCTTTTTACAAACAAAGCGAGTAATGCCACGGTCTCAAAGGTCTCATCCCCCAGCAGGATTTCTTCCTGTTCCATGGCTAACATCAACAGATTGTCTATAAAAGAACCCGCCTCCTGCTTGGAACAGCTTTCTGCTTCTTTTCCCAAAAACCACTGGTTAACCCCTTCCCGCTTAAATAGACAGGCAGGGATATTGTACTGTCTGGTTCCCTCTGTCAGTTCAAAGGTCCGGGGAGTATCCTCACTCTGGCGGCAGTATGATATCTGCGCATACTGATAAGATAAATCATATCCAATTATCATCTTGTCATTATTTAACATGCCATACTCCCTTTTCCTTTTTTATTGCAGAGTAAATAACCCGCGGGTTACATATTCCATTTTCGCATATTCATTAAGCATTTCCTTGGCAGTGGAATAATCCTGCAAGGATGCTGACAGGGCTATGTCATTAATCAACGCATATCTTCCCTGGGATTCCCCTAAGAGCTCGTCTTTCTTTTGTATGGTTCCGCTCTCCGTTAACTGTTCCCGGTTTCCCACGGACTCCGTTACATAGTACTGAAGGGTCTCCCCATAGAACAACAGGAACTCTTTTACAAAAATACCGCCGAACATATTGCGCATTTCTTCCCTGACATAACTGTTTTCTTCTTCGTCCTCACGGTTAATAATATAATGAATCGTTACCGTACTCTGCGGATTACCGCGATACTCAATCATCACATTATCCGCTGCCTGTCTCGCCTTTGCAGAAATGCCCTTGTACTTGGCAAAAAACGGCATTACGATATTGCGCTCACTGTAGAGGGTGTCCAAAAAGGTCTCACAAACCTTCTGCTTCTCTTCGTTGATTACCTCTGCCTTTGCACTGTAATATTTTAAATATGCCAGCATACATACAAACGGAACGGTTCTGTTTCTTCGATACAGCTTCAATATTCCGTCAAATACGTATTCCTGTACGATTCTGTCATGAATCAGATAGTCGTAGCTCTTGTAGGACAAATACGCCCTGTTAATGTCTGTTTTGGCTCCGGTTTTCATATAATCGTTGTAAATTGCCTCTTCGTCACTAATATAGGCTCCCGTATCCAAGGTCTGTAAAAGCAGACGCTCACAAACTTCGTATGTATTAACATCGAAACTGGCAGCTGCACGCCAGATATTACGCAGATTCTTTGATAATCCCTTATAATTGCGCACCAGATATTCCAGCACACACTGATTGTATTTTCCCCGTTCAAAAGCGCTGTATAACATAACCGTCAGTTCTCTGGATTCAACCCAGTTCTTTTCTTCCAACAGGTTACTTACAAAACGGACTATGGTCTTTGCTTCCACATTTTCCGGTCCGAAATGCAGGGTAAACTGATACGCCTTCTCACTGAGTCCATACACGGACAAGTACTTTACTACTTCTGCCCGGTTCTTGACCGGCACATTCTCCACCGGAAGGTCTTCCAACAGTTCTTCCAGATAACCGGCCTCATCCGCATCAAAGCAGAAATTCAAAAGACTCATCTGAATCTGTTTTCTGAATTCATCGTCCAATGCTTCCACACCAAGTAAATAGCGGCATCTGTCTGCATTCTTAGGGGTAACGGCAAACAACTCCTTGTTATCCCCACAGGCAAAAAGATTATAGGCCACACTGTCCTTGGCATGCTCACTGACCTGTTTGATAAATCTTCTTGGGAAGAAATAACATTCCTTCTGGTATTCCCTTGTTCCGAAATAGCGGTTCCCATCCTTATCTTCCAATAAAATAGTATGGTCATTGCTAAACAGGGACACATACACACTCTGATTCACAAGTGCGTATTCCATCTCTTCCTTCAAACGGTCATCCAACACAATAACTTTAACAATATCCTCGTCTTCTACCGTAATCTTATTCTGGAATAAAACCTCCGCAAATTGACGGATATTGTCCGGTGTTGCCATTTCCTTTAGCAATACTTCCTGATACAAATATGCCAGATTGCCATTGATTTTACCGGCATATAACTGTTTGATCAGAAATCTTCCAATCTGGGCTGCATATGCCTCATACATATCCACATAGCGGTTTCGGTTTTTTACCACATAATGATACAAATACTCCGCATAATCCCCCGGAAGGGTACACTGATAGGAAAAATACAGCAGGGCATTTTTCTGAATATCCTGTTCCCTGTTGATATCCATACTCATCATGTAATACTCGTACAGCTTGGTAATCGGCAGATTTGTCTCAATTCCTCTCTCATACCATACAAAGCTGTCTTTATCCATACACTGCCCCTTCATAAGCTGCATGCAAATCACACGCAGGGTCTCTTCCTGTGGCAGCTTTTCATATATCTGAATCAATATCTTAAGAAGTGCCTTATTGTACTCTTTTACCCTGGCAGCAATGGTTACAATCTGAAGCATCAGTTCCTCAGACAAAAACTGCTCCTTGGCACCATACAAAAGCACACGAAGCTCTGCTTCCTGTAAATATATCAGTAATGACGGATTCTTCTTCAGTAAAAGAAGGGCCTCCAAATACATAACCGGGCTCGTGCATACGTTGGTAATCTGCTGCAGGATGAAGTTCCATTTTACATTTCCGTTACGGCTGCATTCCGCAGGCAGGTACAATAGCAGCCATGCAATACGCCAATTGTACGGATTTTTGTTGTAAATGGACATAATCTTGTCCGCAGTCTGAACCGTATAATATTCGTCCTTATTGTAAAGAGCCGTAAGATACAGATAATAGCAATATCTGGTGTTTTCCAAATCCTCCGGTTCCTCTACTACACGGTCCAAAATAAATTTGGCTTCGTTATATCTTTCCTGAGTCAATAACAAATGGGCTTCCAACAGACTCTCGTCCACACCGTCCGCCTCTATATTCTGTCTGTGCTTTAGCAAATCCCTGGACTGTGACATCCACTTGGCGGATGACAGGCGTTTCATACGGAAATCCAGATAATACCTTGTAAGAGAATACTGCATTCTCTTTTCCTGACGGGAGGCACGCACCCTTCGGGAATCCATCTTACGTGCTGCCTGCACGGTTATCTCAAATGCACCATAGGTATGGACAAACCGAAGCCTTCCGTGGTTATTCCCCTCATGTAAAGCTTCTTCATTCACATAAAAATGATACTCACAGGTATTTCCCAAAAAATCATCATCCGAAAGAGTTTCTTTTTCCAATACCAGAAACTCCCCATCTTTTTCCACATGAAGCTGCAAATAGCCCCATCCGTTTCTTGTAATGCGCAATGTCTGCATTGCCATACCATAAGGATTCACCAGTGAAAATTCTGATTTATCCACGGTAAATTCCATTGCTTTTTTCTTATTGACACCGATTAGAAACTCATCCAGATTGCGGTTCTTGTTGCCTTTTTTACTAAGACCTTTATATAAACTTTTAAACCGACTGTCATTTCCGTTTAAAATGGAAGCAAAATCCGGTCTGTAAAACATTTTGACTGCTTCTTCCCAGTCACTTTTTGCCAAATTGGTAAAATGGAACAGATTCTTAATATTTCCAAGAGAAGATTCGATTACCTCATGCCTTAGACTGATGACATACGGAATCACATATTCACCCATATCACTGATAATGTGGAACTCTCCCTTAATGACATCTCCGGAATCCTTTCCCTTCGTATCTACCCGATAGGCAATCTGCAATTCCGTGCCCTCATATTCTTCCTGCAAGCACTCAATTACCAGGTTGGTAGAATATACATTGGCATGAAACAACTGACCGGACTGCTCTCTTACGGTGAAGGATTCTTCTATTACTTCATCCGGTATCAGATTCCATTCAATTTTAGAACAGGAGAACACCAAAGAGCCTCCCTCATAGTCAAATTCTCCCGCTATGTATCTCGAAATCTTGTCAGACAATTCCCTCACCTGCCTTGTATTGCATAATCTATTTCAGTATACCATTAGAGGGTCACTTTTTGCAATGAAATCCATATATATAAAATAACTACCCTTTTTGGAGATTTTATGGATATTTCTTCTTTTAATAATGACTTACCGGATATCGGAACCTTGCAGATTAATGTTATTTCCGCAGATGTTTTCTCTCCTGTTTCCGATGCGGTGGTAAAGGTCACAAGTGCCCGCTCCGGCCAGACTCTGCGGGAAGAACTGACTACCGATTCCTCCGGTCAGACGCAAACCATTGACCTTCCTACTCCTCCTCTGGAATACAGCATGGTTCCCTGGGAGGATCAGCCATACGCCCAGTACGACCTGGAAATTACTGCACCGGGTTATGAGACTCTGTTCATCAACGGAACACAGCTCTTAGCCGGTCAGAAAGCAATCCAAAATGCGCGCATGGTTCCCCTGCCGGCATCTACTCCCGATATTGCGACTCCGGCCCAGGACATTATCATTCCTGCCCATACCTTAAACTACGACTACCCGCCTAAAATTCCGGAGGCCGAAGTCAAACCCCTTCCGGACACCGGGGAAATTGTCCTAAGTCAGGTTGTTATTCCCGAATATATCATTGTTCATGACGGATTACCGGATGATGACACAGCTTCCGATTATTACATCCCGTATAAAGATTACATTAAAAATGTAGCCAGCAGTGAAATCTATGCCACCTGGCCGGAAAGCACCATATATGCCAACATTCTTGCCATTATGTCCTTTACCCTTAACAGAGTTTACACCGAATGGTACAGGGGTCGGGGATATTCGTTTACCATTACCTCAAGCACGGCCTACGACCAGAAATGGTCCTACGGAAGAAATATTTTTTCCAATATTGATTATCTGGTGGACTCCATTTTTGCCAACTATCTGTCCCGTCCCGGAATCCGCCAGCCAATACTAACCTCGTATTGCGACGGCAGGCGGGTAAACTGCAGCGGCTTGAGCCAGTGGGGCAGTAAATATCTTGGGGACGAAGGCTACAGCGCCATTGAAATTCTCCGTAATTATTACGGAAATGACATGTATATCAATACCGCCCAGGCAATCAGCGGTGTTCCTTCCTCCTATCCCGGCTATACCTTAACCCTTGGCTCCTCCGGACAGAAGGTTATCCAGTTACAGGAGCAGCTAAACCGGATTGCCCGCAATTTCCCTGCCATTCCACGGATTAATGTGGATGGTGTCTACGGTCCTGCCACTGCCGAATCCGTGCGGACCTTCCAAAATATCTTTGATTTGCCTGCAACCGGGGACACGGACTATCCTACCTGGTACACTGTCTCTGATATTTATGTGGGCGTAACAAGGATTGCTGAGCCGGGACAGTAAGAGGCCGTCCCTTTTTCTTATCCGGCAAAAACCATTACCACACCTTCCCTAAACAAAAAGCAAGCCGGCGATAAGGATTTCTTATCACCGGCTTATTAATTGTAGATTTAATTATTATTCATTTAAGGCACACATAATGTCATTGCTTCTTTGAACAAATCTTGTCATAGCTTCTGCGTCAAGTGGTGCATGCTGTAACTTGGCAAGGTCATAAAGCTGTTCGCAGAACATCTTTGTATTCTTGCCTTCCTGATTGGCAAGAATGTACTGGACAAGCGGATGGTTGGCATTTAATACCAATGTTTCCCCTTCGTCACCGAATGCACCCATTCCCATGCCGTTCATGGCATACATTCTCATCATATCCTGCATTCTTCTGGCTTCTTCGGATACCGTAATCATAGAAGAAATCTTCTTGTTTTTCAGTTTTTCAATCTTTACGGTGATGTTTTCCTTCTTTAATGCCTTCTTGAAAATCTTCTGTAATTCTTCTGCTTGTGCCTTCATTTCTTCCTGAGCCTTTTTGCTTGTCTTGCTCATAAAAGAATCCGTTAAGTCAGCGTCGATACGCATAAACTTAATTCCTTCATTCTTGGCTTCTAACTGGGAAACGAATGGCTGGTCAATATTGTGATTTAAAATCACTGCATCCATCTTAGCCTGACGGAACATATTGATGTACTGGCTCTGCTGCTGTTCATCGGTTACGTAGTAGATGATTTTTTCTTTTGTTTCTTCGGCTGCATCAGCTGCTTCCGCTTCTTCTACGCTGTCTTCAATAGTATCCGCATCCTCATCTTCTACATCGATTGGCTTCACTTCCAGACACTCCGGTAATGTCATATACTTACCGTCCAGGTTCTTAAAGAGAATGTAATCTGTCATCTTTTCACAGAACTTATCATCCTTTAAGCAGCCGAATTTGATGAACGGACTGATATCATCCCAATACTTTTCGTATTCTTCTTTTTCTGTCTTGCACATTCCGGAAAGCTTATCAGCAACCTTCTTCGTAATGTACTCAGAAATTTTCTTAACAAATCCGTCGTTCTGCAATGCACTTCTGGATACATTCAGCGGAAGGTCCGGACAATCAATCACACCCTTTAACAAGAGTAAGAATTCCGGAATTACTTCCTTAATGTTGTCAGCAATAAACACCTGATTGTTGTATAACTTAATAGTTCCTTCGATGGATTCGTATTCTGTATTAATCTTAGGGAAGTATAAAATACCCTTTAAATTAAACGGATAATCCATGTTTAAATGAATCCAGAACAATGGCTCCTTGTAATCCATAAATACCTTACGGTAGAAATCAAGGTAATCCTCCTTGGTACACTCGCTTGCACTCTTAGTCCAGAGCGGCTGTGTCTCATTTAATAATTCCGGACGCTTTTTAATCTTTAAGCGGATCTTATCTTCCGGTTTCTCCGGTACAATTGTCTCTACGATTTCGTCTGTCGGTAATTTATCTTCTTCATTAATGGTTTCCGTCTGGTCCGTATCTGCCTTAATCAAATAGATTTCTGTCGGCATGAAGGAACAATACTTTTTAATAACTTCTCTTGCCTTGTATTCATTGCAGAATTCCAAAACATCTTCATTTAAGAACAAGGTAATCTCGGTACCAACTTCCGTTCTCTCGCCGTCTGACATGGAAAACTCAGTACCACCATCACACTCCCAATGAACCGCCTGTGCCCCGTCCTTATAGGAAAGAGTATCAATATGCACTTCGTCAGCCACCATAAATGCGGAATAGAAGCCCAAACCGAAATGACCGATAATCTGGTCATCGTTTGTCTTGTCCTTATACTTTGAAATAAAATCGGTTGCACCGGAAAATGCAATCTGGTTAATGTATTCTTCTACTTCATCTGCTGTCATACCAAGACCGTTATCAATAAACTTAAGGGTCTTGTTTGCCGGGTCAACCACTACCTGAATCTTTGCCTTATAATCATTTGGCAAAGAATATTCGCCCATCATATCTAACTTTTTAAGCTTTGTAATGGCATCACAACCATTTGAGATTAACTCTCTGTAAAAAATGTCGTGGTCGGAATATAACCACTTCTTAATAATCGGAAAAATATTTTCGCTGTTAATGGATAAACTTCCATGCTTTTCTGCCATAAATCAATCACTGTCCTTTCTTACTATTACAAATTTCCAATGCATATAAAACATGTTATTTTTCACTAAAGAGAAGTTTAATGCCGTACAAAATAAAAGTCAACAAAAAATTAGCACTCAAAACACTTGAGTGCTAATAACAACTAAAAAAGCCTTTATTTACGCGGTTTCTTGCATTTCTTAAAATTTCATAAACAGGACCGGTTCCGGTTATTCCATTGCAAAACCCTCGAAATAGGTATTGTAAATTTCAAAGAAATTGCCGGTCTTAACATTCTCATCCCGGATAAAGCTTACGGATTCCCATAACTCCTTATTCAGATTCCGTGTAAGGGAGCCTACAAAGCTGTCATACTCTTCCCCAAACACTTCTTTTTTCCGTTCCTCCACAATCTTCTTTTTATTTTCATCCGTTACTTCCCGATTGAATGTACTGATGCATTTAATAATGTGATACCCGTGCTGGGTCTCCACAATCCCGCTGATTTCATCATTTCCCAGATTAAAAGCAGCCTCTTCAAATCCCGGCTCCATTTCTCCCTTTCCAAAAGAATAGGTCAATGTCTTATCATCACTGTATTGATCTGCCAAAGCATGAAATCCCTTGCCGCTTTCTGCCAGCTTCAGCACCTCCATCGCCTTTTCCTTCGCCTGCTGCTTCGCATAATCGGAATATTCTACCCGATTGCCATTCCCATCCAGATTGTAGGTCTTAATAAGAATATGTTCCACCGTTATGGTTCTGGCTTCGTCATCACTGATTTCCGGATTAATGTCTTTAATTAAATAGTGATATAATTTATTGGCCAATGCAAACTCACTATAGAGAGAAATAATCGTATCTTCATTTACCCCCATCTGCACAATTTCTGTCTCATTCAGGGATGAAAAATACTCCGCAGCCGCCTCCTTAACCAGACTCAGTTCTTCCTCCGTAAGCGTTACGTTGTGCTTTCTTGCAAGAAGCGTCATGGCTTTAATCTGCGCCATATTGGCAATGGCTGTCTCTTTTACATTCTCTTCCAGGGTAACTCCATCAATCTCCGTATCCAGAATTTCTTCCCCATATACGCTTTCATACCGGTTCTGCATATTTGTCAGATATACCATAATCTCTGCCTTGGAACAGGATACGTCTTCAATACGGAAAATTTCATCCTTACCAAATCCTGTTGTCAGAACCACCTTCATATTTTCCGTATCCTTCGCACATCCCATAAGGGTACTTCCCAGCATAAGAAATGCCAGTACGATACCCAACATTCTTTTTCTATATCTCATTCTTAACTCCTAACAATATCACAACCTTACGACTGTATTCTGATACTGCTTCCAAAATTCTTCTTTTCTATTATAATCTGGCTGTCAATTCTCTCACGCAATTCCTGTACATGGGAAATAATACCAATCATACGGTTACTTCCTGCCAGTGTCTGTAACACGGCGCAGGACTGCTCTAAGGATTCTTCATCCAACGCGCCAAATCCTTCATCGATAAAAAGGGTCTCTACCTCAAGGCCTCCGTTCTGAGCCTGGATACAATCACTCATGCCCAGGGCCAGCGCCAGGGATGCCTTGAATGTTTCACCTCCGGATAAGGTCTTAACGGAACGCTCCTTTCCCGTATAATAATCCATAACCAATATTTCCAGATTATCCTTCTTCCTACCGTCACTTATCTGCTTGGCACGGATGAGTTCATATCTTCCCTCCGTCATCTTGAGTAGTCTGAGGTTAGCGGCCTTTAATACCTGTTCAAAATAGCTCGCCAAAACAAACTGCTCAAACACGAGACGTTTCGCATTATTGCCATTTGCCAAATCATCCAAATCCTTTACCACACCGTATTCCCGGCGGATTTCCTCAGCCAGCTTACGGTTTGCACGGATTCCCTTAAGGGAGCGGTCAATCTGGTCGGTTTTAATATGATATTCTTTTAATTCCTTCTTTATTTCTTGTAAACAGGTCTGCTTTTCTGCAAAAACTCCGGCGGTTTCTTCTTCCGCTACCACGTTTGCATCCTTTAAGCTTTCTCTTAAATGTCCGCAAAGTTCCTTTATTGCTGCAAAACGTTCCTGATATGTCTTATATTCCTGCTCCATTTGCGGAAGTCGATTAATCTTATGGGAAGCCTCTGCATACTCTTGTGCACTTGCAAAGCCATTTTCCTTAATGGCAAGATTCAGTCCGTCTCTGGCTGTAAGGCTTTCCTCCTGCTTCTGCTCATATTCTTCCCTTGCCGTTACAATCTGCTTTTCCTTTTCTTCCACTTTAGACTGGTTTTCCAAATATCTTTCAAGAAAGGCTTCAAATTCTGCCTGCTTGACAGACTCTACATATTCCAGAATATCCCTGTCGGTTTCCTTTCGCTTACCCTGTATTGTCTGTTCCTGTAAGCGTAGTTCTTCTGTTTCCTCATTCAGATGCTTTTCTTCATTCTGATAAGAAAGAGCCGTTTCAAAATATCGGGCACAAGCAGCCTGCTCGGTTTCCATTTGCTCCTTAAAATACTCCAACTGCTTTTCATCCGGAACTTCATCGGAAATACGTGCCACATTAGGATGATGCACAGAACCGCAAACCGGGCAAGGCTCGCCTTCCTTTACGAAACGTGCGGCAATTCCGATAACCGCCTGTTTATATAGCTTATCTGCATCTTCGTATTGTTTGCGGGCACGGTCCGCAACTTCCTGTGCCTTTACGTACTCTTCTCTGGCTTTCGTAAGCTTGGCACCTACCTTTGCCAAATCTTCCTTCTTTATCGCCAGTTGCTTTGCATTCTCATCTGCCTGTGTCTGTAAAATATACGCCTCTTTAATGGCCTCTCTCTTAGAAAATGTATCCTCCATGAGTGCCAATTCCTGCTTGCACTCCTGCAAATTCTGCTCATACTGCTCCCAACGTACTTGGCACTCCAAAGCCGCCTGCTCTTTTTCCTTTACCACCTTCTCTTCCAAAGAAAGAAGACGTGCCGACATAATCGTCTGTATTTCCTTATTCAGCAGGTCCATTTCTTCTGCCTTTTCCTGCAAAAGGTTATATTTTTCCTCATTCTCTGCAAGCTCTGCAAAGCGCCTGTTAACCTGTCGTATCCTCTCCAGTTCCTCTTTAAGGGCAAGAAGCTCCTCTTCTGCTATTTTCTCCTCTAAGGCCTTCTCCTTAGTCTGTTTTTTCATCTCCTGAAGTTGCTCATTTAAGAATACTTCCACTGCTTCGAAATCTATCTGTTCATGGGAAGTCAATTCCTCCCAAGTATTATTTTCCATGGAAAGAAGACGGACATCCTCATCCATCTTATTCTTGTAACTCATATATTCCCGATACAGCTTGGCAGAGCGCTCCTTCAACCGGTTTTGAATATCTGCATACACTCTTGTTCCGAACAGTTCGCGGAAAATCGCTGTTTTTTCATTACTGCCGGCAAGCAACATCCTGGCAAACTCGCCTTGCGCTATCATGGATATCTGGCAAAACTGACGTCCATCCATTCCAAGCAGTTCTTCCACCTTTTTCGTTACGTCCTGATTTCCTGCAATAATGGTCCCGTCAGGTAAAGTCAAAGCCGCATTTTCTTTTTCCTTGGTAAAAGAACTCTCCCCGCCCTTCTTCTTTTTCGGGCGCTGATACTCCGGATTGCGCAGAATATGGTAGCTCTCTCCTTTGTGACTCATGTACAATTCCACATAGGTCCGGGTATTTTCGTCTGCAAAATCACTCCGCACGCTTCCTTTTTCCCGCACCTGTCCACTGAGCACTCCATACAGGGCATACGCAATGGCGTCAAAGATAGTCGTCTTGCCTGCTCCCGTCTGACCGGTAATTAAAAACAAATTGGCCATATGAAATTTTGTAAAATCAATGACTGCTTTATCCTTGTAAGGTCCCCAGCCGCTTATGACTAACTTTTCCGGTTTCATAGCACCTCTTCTACTACCTCTTTTACTACCTGTCTTCGGGCATCATCCATTTCATGCCCCCGCAACAATTCATAAAAATCTACAAACAGCTCATCCGCTGCTTTTTTTCTCATTTCCATACTCGGAACAAACTCCAAGTCCATGGCCTTCTCCCTTTTTTCAAAAAGAAGCTGCATAACATTTGGATACACTCTCCGCAACGTCCCGATTGGATCAATCAACTCATCCTCATCCGTTAAGGTAATTTGCAGATAATCCTCGCAAACCGGTTCCGTTCCCTCTGCTTTCTCTTCCCGTGCATCTGCTGTATTCTCCATTAAAACAACCAACGGGTCTAGGAGATTAGTTAAATTACCCTTTAATTTCCGCATCTTCCGCAATGGGCACAGAGGAAGTCTTTGTATCAATGCATTTCCCTCTCCATCCAAATCAACCATTACAACACTCTTTTCCTGATTACATTCGGAAAACGAATATGCCAATGGAGAGCCTGCATATATCACAGGTCCATACGGAGCCCCTCCCCGGGCCTTGTCTATTCTCTTTTCTTCCCACTCTGTCCCGTCCATGCGCTGTGGCTTATGGATATGGCCCAATGCAGTATAATGAAATCCCGCAAAATAGGAAGCATCCACATTGTCAAGACCACCTACGGATACATGGGATTCGGAATCGGACAACTCCGGTGTTCTATTTCCATTCGTCACAAAATAATGCGTAACTAAAATCTGCCTTGCCGTATCCAAAAAAGGTGTCTCCCCAAGCATATGTCTGACAGCATCGTCACTTGAATTTTCCCTTATAGTTGCAGGCTTTACATAAGGCATCAATGTAAAAATAACAGGTCCGTCATTATCATTCAGACATACCTGCTTACATGCTCCTTTATATACTCCTGCAAAATGGACTCCTTTTTTTTCTAAAATCTCCTGAGCAAAGGAAATACGCTCAGGAGAATCATGATTACCACTGATACAGAAGATTTCTACCCCCGTATTATGGAGTTCTTCTATGAAATCATTGAATACGCTGACTGCTTCTGCTGTGGGAATGGCACGGTCATACACATCCCCTGCAATGATAAATGCCTGGGGACGATGCTCTTTTACCATTTCGACCATCTGAGTCAACACATATTTCTGGTCTTCTAACATTGAAAAGTTATTTACTGTTTTTCCAATATGCAAATCCCCTGTGTGTAATATTCTCATATTCTTCCCCGTCTCTATCCATTTCTCGGTTCTGATTCGTCCTCTTTATCATTGACCGTATTGCTCAATATGCGATACAGTACCGCATGTTCTATTTATTCTTACGTTCGTATTTTACAAAGGCATACGTCGTATCAAAATATACCTGTTCATCGCTCTCTGCTGTAATTTCCCATTCCTCATCCTTATCCAGATTAGGGAAGTACGCATCCGCTTCATAGGCTCTGTCTATCTTGGTCATATGGCACACATCTGCATATGGAAGCATCTGACGGTAAATGGTCTCTCCGCCAATGATGTACACATCGTTGGTATCATACTTCTTTAATTCTTCCATTAATTCTTCCATGGAGTATACGATAATGGCTCCATCCGCCTTATAGTTCTTATTCTGTGTCAATACAATGTTTGTGCGGTTAGGAAGTGGCTTCCGGTTCGGGAATGACTCCAACGTTTTTCTTCCCATTACCACTATTTTTCCCGTTGTCTCCTGTCGGAACATTTTCATATCCGCCGGAATACTAATCAGTAATTTATTCTTATTGCCGATAGCCCAGTTGCTATCCACTGCTGCAATCATGTTCATAATCCCATTCTCCTTTTATTCTCTTCGGCGAAGGGATGTGGCTGGAATTTGAATTACCATTGTCCGTTGCAGGCACGCTCTCGCTGCCCTCGGCTCGTAACAGTACATAAGGTGCCAAAATACGGCACCTAAGTACCGACGGCCTCAGAGCACCTGCGTACGGACAGTGATAATTCAACCTTCACATCCACACTCCCTCTCGCCGCAAACATCCTAAATTGCGATTGGTATATCTGTGATTTGTTCTCCGGTGATGTAGTTTTCTACGGATACATCGTGACGGGTAAAGTCGTAGAAGTCTTTTACATCCGGGTTGAGTGTGAATTTTGGTGCGTCGTATTGTGGTCTTTCAATTAGTTCCTTAATAATAGGTATATGTCTATCATAGATGTGGGCATCTGCGATGACATGGACTAATTCACCGACGTACATGTCGCATACCTGTGCAAGCATGTGGATGAGTACGGAGTACTGTACTACATTCCAGTTGTTAGCGGCTAATACGTCCTGGGAACGCTGGTTTAACACTGCGTTAAGTGTTAGTTTATCTTCCCCCGGTCTCTGGGTTACATTAAAGGTCATACTATAGGCGCATGGATAGAGATTCATCTCATGCAAATCCTGATGTACATAGATATTTGTCATAATTCGGCGGCTGAACGGATTATTCTTAAGGTCATAAATCACTCTATCCACTTGATCCATCATGCCTTCTTTATACTGGTGCTTTACACCAAGCTGATAGCCGTATGCTTTTCCGATAGAGCCGTTTTCATCGGCCCATTCATCCCAGATGTGGCTGTGTAAGTCATTGATATTATTGGACTTCTGCTGCCAAATCCACAGCATTTCATCCGTAGCACTCTTAAGTGCGGTACGTCTAAGTGTTAAAAGCGGGAACTCTTTTCTAAGGTCATAACGGTTTACCACACCAAATTTTTTAATGGTATATGCCGGTGTTCCGTCAGGCCATTTTGGTCTAACCTTTTCTCCTTCCGTACTTGTCCCATTTTCCAAAATATCCTTGCACATATCTACAAAGATTTTATCAGCCATGCTCATAGTATTGTCCTCTTCCTTCCATTTGTTATATCTTGATATAACTTCCGGCATGTATCTGCATACATGCCGGAATTATTGTACCATATTTTTTACTTTTAAGCATCCCACTTATCACATAAAGAGTTAATCTGGTCTGCAAATTTTGCCAGTTCCTTATTCGGATGACCTTCTAACTTCTTAATTACTCCAATTAAGCGCTGTCCTGCTGCCAGTAAGCGTTCGTATACACTTGAGGTCGTATGGGCTTTCTTGGTAACAGTAACCCGAACACCCTCTGCCTCGTAATCAAAGGTACCCGTAAGAAGGTTAAACTTTGTGCCACTGTATGGAGCGTAAGCATCCATATCGTACTCGTCAATTAAGGTCTGGGCAAATACATCCGTAACCGTATCTTCTCCATGTACCACAAATACCATCTTCGGTTTCTTCTCAAAACCGCACACCCAGTCAATCAGACCGTTCTTATCTGCGTGACCACTGATTCCGGCAAGTTTTTCGATGCTTGCACGAATCTCAATCGGTTCACCAAAGAGCTTAACCTCCTGGGCACCCTCTAATAAGTACCGTCCCAAAGTTCCCACTGCCTGATATCCAACAAACAGAATCGTACATTCCGGTCTCCATAAGTTATGTTTCAAATGATGCCTGATACGTCCTGCTTCACACATACCGGAAGCAGAAATGATAACCTTCGGTGTCATATCAAAGTTAATTGCCTTAGACTCGTCACTGGTAATACTTAAACGGAGTCCCGGAAAACGAATCGGATTAATCCCCTTCTTTACAAGGGCCAATGCTTCCTCATCAAAGCAGGTTAACTCATTTTCCATGAAAATCTCGGTTGCTTCAACAGCAAGCGGACTATCCACGTATACCGGAAAATCAGGGAATCCCTGAATCATCTTATCTTCTTTTATCTTACGAAGGAAATACAACATTTCCTGTGTTCGCCCTACCGCAAAGGAAGGAATCACCACATTACCGCCACGATTAAAGGTCTCCTGAATGATTCTTGCCAATTCTTTTACATAATCCGGACGTTCCAATGAATGAACACGGTCTCCATAAGTGGATTCCATGACTACGTAGTCCGCTTCTGCTGTCTTAATCGGGTCTCTTAAAAGTGGCTGGGCATAATTACCGATATCTCCGGAAAATACCACCTTGCGTGTCTCGCCCTCTTCTGTCATCCACACTTCAATACTGGCGGAACCAAGTAAATGCCCGATATCCGTAAAACGCACATCAATTCCGTCGCATACATTTACCTTCTGTCCATATGCAACCGGAATAATTCTGCGGATAATCCCATCCGCATCCTCCATGGTAAACAGCGGTGTATGTTCTTTTATTTGCGAATTTCTCTTTGCCTTACGGCTCTTCCACTCCGCTTCCTGCATCTGGATATGTGCACAGTCTCTAAGCATAATGCTACACAAATCCGCACTGGCTTCTGTCATAAATATCTGCCCGCGGAATCCCCTTGCATATAAAAGCGGCAAATATCCGGAATGATCCACATGTGCATGTGTCAAAAGCACATAATCAATCAATGGTGCCTCTACCGGCAACGGAACATTCTCATACAGATTCGTTCCCTGCTCCATACCGTAATCCACCAAAATATGCTTCCCACAAGCATTCAAATAATGACAACTTCCCGTAACCTCATGAGCCGCACCAATAAACTGTAGTTTCATGCAAATCCCTCCTGTCAATTCCCCTAACAAGTTGCTTTTATAATATATATTTTACCATTTATTATTGTATTATGGTAGCATTTCCGGGTTTTTCAAAGCTAATGTTTTCTTGTTTTAGTGTAAGTGCTTACATGGTTTGGGAAAGTCATTTCATGATATTAGGATAAGCTTTCGCAAATTCATGTTTTTAGCTTACTTTTCTTGATAAAAACAATATAATTTTCATCTTTCTATCAACAAAATAAGCTAAGACAATTCATCCACACCGATTTAGCCTGCTTTTTCAATCACTTAGGGGCAAAATCGTCTACTTTCTTGTCAATTTGTAAGCTAAAAATATCTCTGTTGGAACTCCTAGCCTATATCAGCTCCTTATCTAAGAAATTTCAGACAAAAAGCAGTTTTTTTATAGAATAAGAATGCAAAGAATTAGTTTGTTAGCTTATCTGCCAAAACTTCATGATGTGTTATGTGCCTCGAGACGAAGATAGCCCCAACGCAATGCGTTGGGGCTGAAGCAATGATTCTTACAAAGTTAAAATCTTTCTACTTACCAAGGAATCACTTCACCACAATTGCTACATACAATTTCTTGATTCTGCCAATCAATTGTTACTTCTACATAGTAATCACACTTTGAACAACTACATCGCATCGTTCCTTCTGCTTCATTTATTTCATGACCCTCAACAGAATACATATGCTCTCCTGTTGCCGCTATCGTTGTACTTTCTTCATGTCCACAAACTGAACACTTCCTAATCTGTACTCCCTCCGTACCACATGTCGCCGGCCAACTGTTTTGCTCATCTACCTCCATATTATGGCCACTCTTAGACTTCGACTCGCTCTCCGTATATCCACACCATGAGCATTCTCGTTCTTTCTTGCCTTTTTCTGTACAAGTAGAACTCTTTACCGTCTTCCAGTCACCCATATTATGTCCGGTTGCCGCTATCGTTGTTGTCTCCAACACTTCACCACATACAGAACAAGTTACCTGGCTGACTCCGCTAGAAGTACAGCTTGCCTGGGATACTACAGTAGCGGCACCCGGTGTATGTCCTAGTGCATCTGTTACCATGCTGGCTACCTGTGTATTACATGTCGTACAATATGCAACCTGTTCTCCACCATGGGTACAGTCTGCAACCGAAAGCACCTGCATTGTTCCCCGGGTATGACCGATAGCTTCTATCTCTGCTTCTTCACACACTTCGCCACAAGCACTACATACCTTCTGCTGTTTACCTGTTTCTTCACAAGTTGGCTCTGCTATAATCTGCCAATCACCCAAGGTATGTCCAAGTGCCGGAAGTACAACTGTTTCTGTCACTTCATTACAAACACTGCACCATACCTCTTCATAACCATCCTCGGTACAGGTAGGTGCCTTGCCTTCTCTGGTTTCCATCTTATGCTCAACAAGTTCTGTGTAATCCTGCAATAGTTCCTTGCCGATGCACAATTCTTCCGCATCATCTATGTATTCCACTAATTTCTTTGCCGTATTCTGAGGAATATCCTTGTAAGCAATCGGATGCTTAACACTGCCTTCCTCAGATACCACAAACTCAGAGAATTCCGAATTACCACGAATCAAAGCAGCCTCTCCGGCTTCAAAGACTTCGGACACACCATTGTATTCTCCCGTCTCTGTTTTAAGATCAATCTGTACTTTTCCTTCAAGGACTTCAACTAATGTATATACCAGTCCGTCTTCCCCTCTGTATACCGTTACACGAAAGACAGTTCCACGTACCGCCATGGTAGAATTTGGAGTATCTACCTGATACACTTCCCCCTCATTCAGATTATCCTTAATACGGTTCAAAATGGAGCCGGCGGCCATACGGATAATTGTCTGGCTGTCATCTGCACTACCGGCACATTCTAACCAAAAATGTGTTTCCGGTTCTGCGTACACATATTTATCCATATCAAGAACCATGGTCATATCTGATTCCTTTTGTACGGATACATCATCTCCGGAATACAAATGCATACCAGCATAGGCATTAGCTGCTTCTTTGTCTTCTGCACAAACCAATGTAGTACCTGTTAATTCCTCAATAGAAATGGTACGGTAGGTCTCTTCCTTGGTCACCATATAAACAATTGCTGCTGCCGCAACCACTACTACAGTTACCAATATTGCTATTTTTTGTGCTCTTGTTGCACTCTTTAGTACGTTCATACTTTCCCCCTATTAAATACACTTTTCTAAATATTCCACTAACTTCCTATCAATTCGGCCACCATCTGCCATATCATACAAAATGGCAAATGCCTTTTCCCTTGGAAGAGGCTTTTTGTATGGCCGGTCCGTTGCCAAAAGTGCGTCACAGATATCTGCGACTGCCAATATTCTGGATTCTAAGGATAACACCTCACCCGTTAGCTTCTTCGGATATCCCATTCCGTTTAGACACTCATGATGTTCCACTGCAAACTGCGCTGCTTTGGCATAGTTGTCATGGAAATGAACCTTATTCAGAATTCGCTCTGTAACCTCTACATGACTTTCCATAATCATTCGTTCTGCTTCGGTTAATGTGCCTTTCCTAATTAACAAGGCTTCTTTTTCTTCCTCTGTAAAATAAGGAATCCGTTCCCCGTCCCATTCATACACAAGTTCAAACACTGCTTGCAACTGCTGGCTGATATCTTCCGGCAAAAAACCACTTGCATTTACATTTTCCACTAATTCCCATGTTGTATCCAACTCTTGGGTCTTAACATTAAATTCTTCTTCCCCTATTTTCCCTTCTAAAAAGAGAACTTTATACTTTAAACCAAGGATGGTAAACCGTTTCTGAATATCATCAACACGGTTCTCTAATTTGGTTGCCTTATTCATAACCTTTGTCGGAATTGCCAATTTACCCAGATCATGAAGCAAGGCACTTAACACCAACTGCTCTTTCCTGTTGCTATCAAAATACTCCACTTCTTCACCGACCTCATGCAGCTCATTCATATAATCCGCTATTTTCCCCGCATACACAGCCACATTTCTCACATGATTGGCATTATACGGTGTTCTTGAGTCAATGGCCTCCGCCATAGCCTCTGTGAAGGACCACATCTGGTCTTTAATTTCTTCCAGATATCGGATATTGGAAACCGCCATAGTAGCCTGTGACGCCAGGGACAAGATAATATATTCCAATCCCGGATTAAAGGCAATCACCTTCCCCTCTTCATCCATGGCATTGATTAACTGCAATACCC
>JAZSEL010000112.1:0-7531 GCA_045531685.1 Lachnospiraceae bacterium
AAACAGTGAAGATGTGAATATCATCACAGTAGAGGACCCGGTGGAAGCCAATATTGACGGTATCAATCAGGTGCAGGTAAACAATAAGGCGAATCTTACCTTTGCTTCCGCACTCCGTTCCATTCTCCGTCAGGACCCGGACATCATTATGATCGGAGAAATCCGAGACACGGAGACAGCAGAGATTGCCGTGCAGGCATCTATCACGGGACATTTAGTAGTAAGTACCTTACATACCAACTCAGCAGCAAGTACCATCACCCGTCTTTCGGATATGGGAATTGAGCCGTACTTAATTGCAGATGCTACCGTAGGTATCATCGCGCAGCGATTGGTACGCCGTTTGTGTCCAAGCTGTAAAATCGAATATACACCGGATGCAGAGGAAAGAGAACTTCTGGGTGTGAAAGAAACCGAACCGGTCAAGATATATAAGCCATGCGGTTGTAGCTTATGTGACAACACAGGCTATAAGGGTCGAATCGGTGTATACGAGATTATGGAAGTAACCCATGACTTGAAATACATTATTGCAAAAGGCGGTAATGCGGATGAAATCAAGGAATGTGCCTTAAAAGAGGGTATGAGCACCCTGCGTATGAGTGCAACCCGTTATGTACTGGACGGCATTACTTCCGTATCGGAAATGAAGAAAGTATCGTTTGACTCGTAAGGGTCAAAGGTTAGGAGAAACCCATGGCAAGCTATGGATATGAAGCCCTGAATAAAATGGGCAAAACAATAAAAGGCAGTATGGAAGCCGACAATCCGGAAGTGGTAAGAATCAAGCTAAAGCAACAGGGTATGATGGTTCTTTCCATAAAGGAAGAAAGCTTTTTGACAAAGGATATTGAGCTAAATATTGGTAAAAAAATTCAGCCAAGAGATATGTCCGTGTTCTGTAGACAGTTTGTGAGTATGAACCGTGCCGGTGTATCCATTTTGGATTGTTTGACACTCTTGTGTGAGCAGACGGAAAATCAGGTGCTTTCTAAAGCAATCAGACAGGTACAGGCGGACGTGCAAAAGGGTGAGACTTTGGCGGATGCTTTAAGAAAACATCCCAAGGTATTCCCGAACCTGATGATTACGACAGTGGCAGCCGGTGAAGCTTCCGGTAGTCTGGATGTGTCTTTGGAGCGAATGGCAGAGCAGTTTGAGAAATCCGCTAAGACTCAGGCATTGGTAAAAAAGGCAATGATTTATCCTTCCATGGTAGCTGCTATTTCCTTAATCGTAATCGTAGTCATGCTGGTAGTCATCATTCCAAGTTATGAAGATATGTTTGCAGACTTGGGAACGGAGCTTCCGGGGATTACCAAAGCAGTGGTGGCAGCCAGCGATTTCCTCATTGGGTATTGGTTCATTGTCCTTCCTGTAGTAATCGCTATTGTAGCAGGTGTGGGTGCTTATTTGCAGACACCGGCGGGTAAGCTTCTTACCAGCCAGCTGGCATTAAGCATTCCCATGTTTAAGAATCTGACAGTGAAATCGGCATGTTCCCAGCTTGCCAGAACCTTAAGTACCCTCATAACAGCAGGAGTACCTTTGGTGGAAGCGGTGGACATTACGGCAAATACCATGCAGAATGTTTTATTTAAAGAGGCCATGCAGGACGCCAGAGACGAAATCATAAAAGGTGTGCCTTTATCGGAACCACTAGAGCAGTGTGGATTGTTCCCACCCATGCTCTATCATATGATTCGTATCGGTGAAGAAGCCGGTAATACGGAAGAAATGCTAAATAAGTTAGCAGACTATTACGACGAAGAAGTGGAAGTGGCAACCCAGGGCTTAATGGCAGCCATGGAGCCGGTGATTATGCTGGTACTTGCAGTGGTAGTATGTATCCTGATTGCAGCGGTTATGGCACCAATGCTTGAAATGTACAATGCATTAGATAGTTTATAAAACGAATTAAGCAGCTTTTCGTAGGGAAGGAGCTGTTTAAGATAAAGAAAACAAATGTATATAAGGAGAATTTAAGATGAAAAAGACAGATAACAAAGGTTTTTCTTTAGTTGAATTAATCGTAGTAATTGCGATTATGGCAGTACTTGTTGGTGTGTTGGCACCTCAGTTTACAAAGTACGTGGAAAGAAGTAGAAAATCTACAGATGTTCAGAATGTGGCAGCTATTGTTACAGCTTGTGATGTATATCAGGTTGATACAGCAGGTCTTACATCTGGTGATACAATTACATTAAAGAGTGGAGCTATGCAAGGCTTAAATGCGACACCGAATTCAATTGAAAAAGCACTGCAGGCAGCTGGTATTACTCAATATGGTTTAAAATCCAGCAGTTGGGGTGGAGATCTTACTTTTAAAGTGACGTTAACAAACGGTGTGCCTAGTTATGATGTTACAGGAGAAACTGGTACTTTAGATATTTTGAAAGGTGTTGTGGAATAGTTATTGCTCAATGGAAGCCAGATATTGATGTCATACTATAGAACAGCAAGTGTTCGTATTTAGAATTTATTTATTTTAACTTAAAGGATCCCACCCATGGACACAACACTTATTTTCTTATACATAATTATATTTTTATACGGAATCGTCATCGGTAGCTTCTTAAATGTATGTATCTACCGGATTCCCAAACAAGAGAATATTGCCAAGGTACGGTCACACTGCATGCAGTGTGACCATCAGCTGAAATGGTATGAACTCATACCGCTTTTCAGCTACCTTGTCCAGGGTGGGAAATGCAGAGTATGCAAAAGTAAGATTTCCGTGCAGTATCCCCTTGTGGAAGCGGTAAACGGAATTCTCTATGTAGGTATTTTTATGATTAACGGGATGAACGTAGATTCCCTACTCTACTGCCTGTTGACATCTACATTACTTGTTTTGAGTGTAATTGATTTTAGAACCTATGAGATTCCGATTGGAATCAACTACTTCATAATGGCACTGGGTGTGATACGAACAGCCGTGCATTATGCTGACTGGTGGAACCATGTGATTGGATTTTTTGCAGTCAGTGCCATATTATATCTGATTATTATTGCGACAAAAGGAAGAGGAATCGGCGGTGGCGACATGAAGATGATGGCTGTCTGCGGATTGTTTTTAGGCTGGAAAGAGATTATTCTGGCGTTTTTACTGGGATGTATCATTGGCTCGGTGGTACATGTGATTCGAATGAGAGTGAGCAAGTGCGACCATGTTCTTGCACTTGGCCCGTATTTATCCATTGGCGTATTTATTTCCATGCTTTGGGGAGCGCAATGGATTCAATGGTATTTTGGACAGTTTTAATATATTAAATTGAGAATTAATTATCGAGAAAATAACGGCAGGATTTGCCTAAAATAGAGGAATATTTGAGGAAAAAGAAAAGAGGAATACAATATGGCCGGAAAAGTGCTGAGTATTGAAGTGGGTTATTCTTTCACTAAGGTATGTGAAATGGACTATCAGTCCAAAAAGCCAAAGATGTATCATAGTTTCGTCATTCCAACACCGGAAGGAGTGTTGGCAGACGGTATGCTTACTGCCAATGATGAGTTTGTGGTAGCATTAAAAGGAAAACTTTCCGAATTAAAGATTAAGACAAAGGGAGTGGTATTTACCATTTCTTCTTCAAAGATTGCAACCCGTGAGGTGCGGATTCCATATTGTAAAGAAAACCGTATCGGGGATTTGCTCAGAGCCAACTTACAGGATTATTTCCCAATTGATGTAAGCCAGTATATGGTGGCGCACAGCATTTTGGAAGTAGAAGGCATCAGTAAAACGGTGGATGAGGAAACCGGTGCGAAAAAGACTACAGGAACTCCTACCGGCTATAAATTGTTGTTACTTGCGGTCCCGGCACAGATTATTAATGGCTACCGCCTGTTTGCAAGTGCCCTTGGATTGGAAGTAAAGGAAATTGATTATAACGGCAACTCTGTGTATCAGGTAGCCAAGGAAGAATGCAGCGAAGGCACACAGATGGTTGTGAAGCTGGACGAGCGTTCCAGTCTCCTTTTGGTGTTAAAGGACGGTGTGATTGTATTAAACCGTACCATTCCGTACGGAATGGATGAGACCATTGCTGCCATAGGTGAAACAACTGCATGGGGAGAGGTTTCTTCTTATGAAGAAGCGCTTAAGCTATCAAGAGAGAATGTCTGCATTCTGCCGCAGTTTAAACGACCGGAGGAAGAAACAGAGTCAGCAGAGATGATTCGGGATTTGATGGCGGTAACAAGTAGTTTAATGTCCCTTGTTGGCGGTATTTCCAAGGTAGTGGATTATTACAATTCCCGCAATATGGATGCGAAGATTGAAAATATGTATATTACCGGTGTGGGTGCGGATGTGGCAGGAATGCCGGAATTGTTAGCGGGTGAACTTGGTTATCCGGTATTTGCTTTAAGTCATTTATTCGGTATTCATACAGAAAAAGTAATCAAGGACGGATTGGTTGGTGAGTATGCGGCATGTGTGGGTGCTGCCATGTCACCGGTTCATTTTTCTTCCGAACAGGATGAGGAAAAAGGCGGGGCAAAAGGAAAGGCCAAAATGGACGCCATGCACATTGCCATTCTAATTAGTGCAGGCTGTGTAGTAATCGGTATTGTCCTTGTGATTTCTTCCCTTATTCCATATTATGCGGAGAAGAAAAAGCAAAAGGAATACAACGCAATTATTGAAGAATTGGCACCGGTCTATGATGTGTATGTACAGTATCAGACTTTGAGTGCACAGGCAGAGAAGATGATTGCGCTGGATAAAGAGACTGTAAATCGCAATGGGGATATTGTTGATTTTGTAGAAACATTGGAAGACAGAATGCCGGCTACATTTTCACTCAATGATTTTACCGCTACAACAGAGGGCATTACCATGAATGTAACGGTAGGAAGTAAGGAAGAAGTTGCAGCTGTTTTGGATGAATTGCGCAAGCTTTCCATGTTTATTTCCGTGGATACTACGTCTTTATCCCAGCTTATTACGGAAGTAGGCGAGACCCAATATTCCTTTGCCGTTGAGATGCTCTATGCACCAATGGAAGAAGAGACTACAGAAGGGGAGGAATAGACCATGACTTTTGCATTAACAAAAAAAGACCAATGCCTGCTTGTGGGACTTTTTGGTGCGTTGTTTTTATTTATCGCATGGTATTTTGTGTATACCCCTTTTACGGAAAAAACAACCACCATGGAAATAGAAAATGTGGCATTAAAGGAAAAAGCAGACTTATATCAGTCCATTAATGCCAATCTTCCGGCTTATGAGGAAGGAATTGTTACATATACAAGTCACATTGCAGAAATCAGTAACCGGTATCCGGTTCATATCAGCAGAGAAGATGAAATTATGTTCCTTGCCAATATGGAAAATGTACATACCAATGATTTGACAGTGGAAAATATTACTATGTCAAATGTAATGGAAGTGACAACGGATACGGAGGTACAGGCAGCTGCTGAACAGCCGGCAGTAGAACAGACAGGTGCAGAAGGGGAAGCACAGACCTTGGAAGTGCATCTGTACAAGCAGCCTGTGAATTTCAGCTTCCGTTGTACCTATAAGGGTGCTAAGGATATGATTTCCTATGTGCTTTCCCAGAGTGAGAAAAAGTCCATTGAGGGCATGAGCCTTGCTTTTGATTCTGAGACGGGCAATCTTATGGGAAGCTTGGATTTGAATCAGTATTATATGATGGGATTGGAAAAAGAATATCAGGCAGTGACCATTCCGGCAGTACCGAAGGGAGTTCATGATGTATTCCACACAGTCAATGGAAATGCAGGAAACTAAACTGAATAACAAAGGTTTTTCCTTGCTTGAGGTACTGGTAGCTGTGATTATTTTAAGCCTTGTGTCCATTCCTATTATCCGTTCTTTTGCAACGGTGGCAAAGACCAATGCGGATGCCAAAATCCTTCTTCGGGCTACGGACGGGGCAGAAAATGTGATGGAAAATCTGGAGTACCGGACCTTGGAGGAACTTTCCGAGCGCTATGATATCAGTGACCAGAATACAGTTACTGTGGGTGCAGACGGGAAGTATTCCATAACGATAAAAGACATTGCGGATATGCCGGTAAAGCTTCCGGACGGTTATTATTTTACCATTGAGGCAGACCCGACCAAGTACCCCAATGCCAATGCGCTGAATATTGCGGATGTGAAGTCCATGTCCGTATCCGATTCGGCGGTGTATGAGATGTCGCCTTTATATGATGTGGGCATTTACGAGACTTTTGACAGATGGAATCTGGAAGCCAATGATGACAGACCAACTCATTATCAGAGGGTGAATGCCGATTATTTTAAGAAAAATCTTACCCGGACCATAGAGGTGACAATCGACAAACAAGGAACCGCTACGGATGAAGCGGGAGACGAGGTGGATTTGGTAACGGTAAAATTGAATATCCGTTACTATTTCCGTAATAAGAATCAGTACAAAAATTATCTTCCAAACGAACAGAAAGAATATGTGGAAACCACAAGGGAGCTCTATAACAATCTAAGCACCAAGATGCCCCTTTCCGGTATTTTTATTCTGTATCAGCCAAGGTATTTGGCAACGGCAAGCGGCAATACGGATAATATTATTATCAATAATCCGGATAATGTAAAAGCCAATGTCCTGATATCGGCACAGTGGGGAGCCTCGGATGCGACTACTTATAAGAATCAGTATTTTAACGCGGTAACGGGACCAAATGTTACTGTGATTGAAAATCCTTCCGGTGGAGTAGCCGGGGCTACGGGAGCGGTTACGCTTTTTACCAATTTATCAAGCGGAGCACCGTACAGTTCACTTTCGGACGGAGAGGGAAATATTACGGATGGTAAAATCCTTTGCAACCTTACCTACCAAAATCCGGCAGGAAGCGCCAAGATAAAAGGAAAAGATGCCCTTACGGCATTGGATGGCAGGGACTTGGATGGCAAGGCACTCATTGCAAAAAGTACCAAGAATCGTATCTATAAGGTGACAGTAACCGTAGTGGACGATAAAGGGAATACTTTTGTGGAATTGGATGGAACAAAATTAGAATGAAAAAAGACAAGCTTTTTTTCAAACTGAATAATAAGGGAGCATCCCTTGTCATGGTCATTATCGTGATTGGTTTTATCGGGATTTTGGCAGGTGTCGTGATGATGTCTTCCTTAGTGAACTATAAGATGAAACGTGTCAATGTGTATGCCAAAGACACGTTTTATTCTGCTGAGCAGGTTTTGGATGAGATTAATATTGGCTTGCAGCGGTGTATCTCTGACTCCATGAGTGCTGCGTACATGGAGGTTATGGAGCATTACAGCGAGTATTCCGTGCAGAAGAAGCGTTCGGTGCTGCAGACCAATTACTATGAACGCATGTGGGATAAGCTTCAGGCAGGTGGCAGTAATCAGTATTATGATGTGTCCGTGCTGGAGGGCTTTTTAAAAGACTCTACTCTGTGGCAGGGAGATGAAACCACAGGCTACGGAGCCATTGTGCGTGCGGTAAATGCAGCAGGCGATTTGGATATGGAAGGCAGTATGACTACCTTTGATAACGGAATCGTGTTAAAGAAT
>JAZSEL010000012.1:0-4380 GCA_045531685.1 Lachnospiraceae bacterium
AGAAAAGTTGGAGATTTTGCGGAGCTAAGCATCTAAAATTCCAACTAAAATAGGGAGTTTTGTAGGATAGTCGGAGAATCTGTGGAGGCAAGCAATCAACACTCCAACTAAAATAAGGAATTTCGTAAAAAAGTTGGAGAATCTGCGTAGGCAAGCATCTAACACTCCAACTAAAATAAGGAGTTTTGCAGAAAAGTCGGAGATTTTGCGGAGCTAAGCATCTAAAACTCCAACTAAATGAAGACTTTCGCTAAAAAGTTGGAATACAAAGCTTATAAACGTAAGCGCTCAATAACAGAGTGCCTTTAGAAATCAAAAGAGCCAGTATATAATACTGACCCTAAAATTCTAATTGCCACATTCCGCCTGTACTGCCTCCGACCAGGGCATTAAGTCATCCAAATACTCCGGATGATTTCGCCAGTCGGTATCAGGCATGTATAGAAGCAGGTACTGGAGATATGTATAGACATTTAAATTGTTTGCTTTTGCTGTTTCGATAATGCTGTAAACGGTTGCTGATGCAGTAGCTCCTTTGGGCGAATCTGCAAACAGCCAGTTCTTCCGACCTACTGTAAAGGGGCGGATGGCATTTTCCGCCGCATTATTGGAAAGGGAACATCTTCCGTCAAGAAGATAGTTTTCCATGTATGGCTTCTGGTTGATTGCATAGCTAACAGCTTTGCCAAGTGCAGATCCTTTTAATGTATTCAAGGATTCTACCCAGCACCAAAAGGCATCAAGAACCGGTTTTTCGAGTTCAAGACGCTTAAGTTTACGTTCTTTTGGAGAAAGTTCTTTTAATTCTTTCTCGATATGAAAAAGCTTGTCGCAGTAATCCCTTCCGATTTCTGCACTGGTAAGAGCTGCATTCGCATCCTTCTTAGAAGGAATGGCTTCCACAAACTTACGTCTCAGATGAGCCCAGCAACCACATCGGGTGATATTTGTAAGCTTGTTGTATCCGGAGTATCCATCGGAGTGGATATATCCGCTGAAGTCTCTCAGGAAATCAGCTGCATGGTCACCGTTTCTGGAAGGCTGATAGTCATACAGGATAACAGGTGCTTTGTCATCATTTCCTGTCCGGTACACCCACATATAAGACTTTGTCTGTGGTTTTTTACCTTCTTCCTTCAGTACCTGAATGGGAGTTTCATCACAGTGAAGGATGTCTCTCGATAACAGCTCCCTCTGCATGCGGGCGATAACCGGATGCAGATGGTCCTGTGTGCATCGTATCACCCAGTTTGCCATGGTGGCGCGGGATAATGCGATTCCTAAATTTTCCCAGTCCTTTTCCTGACGGTATAAAGGAACTGCATTCACATACTTCTGATACATGACATTTGCAACACTGCTGGGGGAAGCAAGGGAATGATTCATAAGGGAAGTCGGTGTTAATGCCTTTTCAATGTATGGATGGTCTGTATGCTTGCATTTCGGACATTCATAAGCCATACGGACATAACGTACTATCTGAACCTTTGCAGGAATGTATTCCAGTTCTTCACGGACGACTTCCTTACCAATGGGTTTTAAATCAGATAAGCAGGTGGGACAATACAGCTCATCATCCGGAGTTTCACAGAGGACTTCACGTATCGGCAGGTCCTTAATGAGTTCCTCGCGTTTGGTCTTTGCATTTGTACGTTTATAACCACGGACATCTTTGGTGATAGGCTCTGTGGCAGAGGAATCTGCTTCGATTTCAACTTCATTAAAGAGTGAAATCTGACCTTCCACCTGATAAGAGGTCTTTTCACTGGAAGAACCAAACTTTTCCTTGCGTAAAAGCATAATCATTTCGGTAAGATTTGAAATCTGGTTCTGCAATCCGTTAATGGTCTCATTTAAGTTAACTATTGTATTTTCAAGGTGCTTGATATAAGCATCTTTGTTATCCATAATTCGTGTGTTTCCTAATCATTTTGATAAGATTATTATAACACAAAAAGTGCCAAAAAGCCAGTAAATACGGGCATTTCAGACACTTTTATATCAACAGAAATCACCTTTTGTGGCAGGTTGTATGGATTGTTTTTGTTCTACCTGTAGCCCTTCCATGAGCCAGCGGAATTGCTGCCAGGTAATCGGTTTTAATTCCGCTTCACTGCGGGGCCATTTGAAGGAACCGTTTTCAAGTCTCTTATAAAGAAGGATGAATCCGTCGCCTTCCCAGAGAAGGGCTTTCATACGATTACGATGTCTTCCGCAGAACAGAAAGAGCGTATTAGAGAAGGGATCCAGATGAAACTGCTGTTGTACGATTGCAGCCAGTCCGTCAATGGACTTCCTCATATCGGTATACCCACAGGCAATGTAGATATTTTCTGCAACCGTGATATCGCCTAACATACGCTCTGCAGTGCAAGCAGCACTGCCTGTATGGTCTGCTGGCTGGTTCCATCGGCAATCTCAAGTGTTGCATAAGGCAGTCTAATGATTACAGCCGCCTGCGTGCCTGGCAAAGGAGATGTCACCTCCAGTTGCTTAAACATAACCGGTTTTTCTTCCGGAATCGCAACAGGAAGTTCCTTTGTGCAAAGTTCCTGCTTTCTTAGCTTGCGAAGCCAGTAGTAATAAGTTTTGATACTAATGTTATTTTCTTCACACCAGTTAACAACAGTTTGACCACTTTGTTGGCATGTTTGAATGAGCATACGCCATCTGTCAGCGCGTATCTGATTTTTGGCTAAAGTAACCTGATCCATGGGATAACCTCCTCCATTAGAGTCGAAAAACTTGAAAAAGTCTAACTCTAAATATTTGAGGCTATTATCTCATGTGTCTAAATAAATTTTAAGGCACTCTGTTATTGAGCGCTTACTTATAAACCTCGTTGGACATAAAATATGTCCCGTGAAATTCGTGTACTACAGAAATCGTACAGCATATTCCCAACAATATAAATGAGTTACTACCTGAAAAGGTGATTAAACCAATCTTACAGGAGAAAAATCAATGCAAATAATTCAAGCGAAAGCAAGGAATATAGAGGATGTAAAATTAATAGTAAGCAAAACCATATCAGAGATATATCCCCATTACTATCCGCAGGGTGTAGTTGACTTTTTTCTGGCCCACCACAGTGATGATAATATCATGAGAGATATTGGAGAAGGACGGGTCTATCTGATAAAGAATGGCGGGGACATGATTGGTACGGTAACGGTGAAAGAAAATGAGATATGCCGGTTATTTGTTTTGCCCAATTACCAACATCAGGGTGCGGGCCGGCAGCTGTTGGATTTTGCAGAGGGAATGATTGCAAAAGAATATACAGAAATCTGTTTAGACTCTTCATTGCCTGCCAAGAGCATATATGTGGAACGAGGATATGCGGTTGTTGAATCACATACAATCGTAGCGGAAAACGGAGATGTACTGTGTTATGATTTAATGAAAAAGCAATGCATAAATGAATAAAGCGGAGGGTGTCATGTTAATAAAAATCGGAGATTTTGAATACACCGAAGTATGGGATGGTGTGCTTTATAAAAAGCTTTCTAATTACCCACAGATATCTGATTGGGAGATTAGAACCATTATTGAATTTGTAGAGTATGAAAAGAAATACGGCAGGGAGTCCGTGATTGAATGTGAGAACAGTAATGTTTTGGACATAATCCGTGAAAGTATGGCACATAAAAAAGAATATCTGAGTATTCCGCGTCCCGGGTTATTGACAGAATGTACTGCATGCCCATATAGAAAAGGCTGTGTTACAGATTATGTATGTCATACTACTTCAGCAGATAATGCATTGAAAATTCTTAAGTCCGGAAAACTGTTATCAGCTATTAATGCCCGGAATCTGCCGGTTGAAGAGCTGATGCACGAAAGCCGAAATGCTGCAAATGATCCTGCGGACTACTTTGAATATATAATGTTTGCATGGGGAAATTGCCAGGCCGGCGACAGACTGGTGATGGAGCGGGCATTGGGACGTTTTCCAAATGATGAAGATTTAAGTGTAAAATTCAATCCGGGAGTAAGATTCTACTTCAAATATGAGGATTTAATCCGGCACCCCAATGCTATTTGTGACGGTGTGCTACCTATGAAAGTCAAAGATGAGATAATCCTTAGTGATTGGGTATATAAAATTATTATTCCCGCCAAATTAAAAGAGCAATTGGAATCGTACATACCCTGTGAATTGCAAGATAGAGTGCTCTATATAGAAAATGATTGTAAAGATATCTGGGACTGGTCCGAAAAGGTATATAAAGTTATAGAAAAGCGGAGCATGTAACATGAAAAAGTCTTATCTAACACAATTTGATAAAGTAACGGAGATTACAAAAGGAATGTCCGGCGATAAAAAGTATTGGGTGGAGAAGAACGGTGTAGCATATCTTTTGCGAAGCTCCGATG
>JAZSEL010000121.1:0-31971 GCA_045531685.1 Lachnospiraceae bacterium
ACTGTCATCAGCGAAGCCTGTCCGGATACATGCATTTTGGCGTTCCGCTTAGGGATAAAGATACAATCTCCCTTCGCAAATTCCATCTCAGACTCTTCATAACGGATACTTCCGCTTCCATCAAGTACCATAAGTGCCACAAAGGACTCTTCTGTCACTTCAATATCACTTTGACCGCAACAGTCAATCATCTGGCACTCAAAATATTTGCATTCGCTGACATCCATTCCCTCGTACTTGTGATAATCCAGCACATCAAGAGCTTTTTTGATATCCAATTTACGCAAATTACCATATTTATCGCGTCGATTGTAGTCGTACACACGATAGGTACTGTTGGAATTCTGCTGTACTTCGCAAATCAAATTACCTTTTCCGATGGCATGGATAGTTCCTGCCGGAATGAAATAAGATTTGCCTTTTTCCACCTTAATCTTGTTAAGCAACTCAAGAAGAGTATTATCCGCAATATGCGCCTTAACCTCTTCCATTGTCACATCCTGCTTGAATCCGCAATAGATATAGGCATCCTCTGCACAATCCACCACATACCACATTTCACTCTTTCCATACTCATTCTCGTATTCCAGGGCATATTCATCACCCGGATGAACCTGTATGGATAAGTCGTCCTTCGCATCAATCAGTTTAATCAGCAATGGAAATGAACGGGACCCAGGAAATTTCCAACCCAGACTCTCGCTTCCGATTTTCTTTAAAAATTCACCAAAGAGCATACCTTCATATTTGCCGGAGGCAACTACACTCTGGCCGTCGGGATGCGCTGACAACTCCCAGCTTTCGGCTATAATGTCATACTCACACTCTTTTCCAAACTGCTCCCTCAAACGGGTTCCGCCCCATAAATAATCCTTATAAGCCGGCTCCAGCTTTACAAAAGGCTCTACGGCAAGTCCGAGGGTCACATCGGAAACTTCTGTACTTGCAAAAGAAACCGTATCTTTCTTCTCAAAGGAAAGCCCTGTGGAAGTCTCAATAAAAACCAAATCCTCATCACTGACACAGGAAATCTGGTGTTGCACACCCGCATCAATCTGCACCGTATCGCCAATGCCCAGAAGCATCTCTTTTCCGTCAATGACAGCCTTGGCTTTTCCGCTAATCACACACCAGGTCTCACGCTTCTTCTCATGAAGATGGGACAAAATCGTCTTACCCGTAAAAACAGATACCTTGCTGACCTGATAACCTGTCTTCCTATCCTGCTCCAGCACATCATAACGGCCCCAATTACGGATAAATGCAGAGCTTCTGTCAAAATATCCCCACATGCTTTCGCTTGCACGGATAATCTCTTTTAAGTCGTTGGACTCACCTTTATTACCGATATAAATGGCATCGTCCGTATTCACTACCAAAACATCTTTCAAATGATTCACCAGAACCAGCTTCTTATCGCTCTGGTTAATCACCGTTGTATTTTCACATTTATTGGAAATCACCTGTGGCTCGGATATTGTATGAATGGAAATATCATCCAAATCGTCCAAACTTCCCACATCCTTCCAGGAAAACAGACTGTGGATTACCTTTCCCTTGTTTGTTTTTTCAAAAACGGCCTTTTCAACCGGCAATGCCGGGAACTGCTCCATTACGGAAGCATCATAATACAGATTACCGCCCTCAGAACGATGTTTGTCAAAGGAAGCCTCAAACGCATCATATACATCCGGACTGTTTAACTGTAATTCCTTTAAGAAATCACCATTTCTGAAAAGGAACATACCGCTGTTTAACAAATAGTCCCCGGATTCCACATAGCGCTTGGCAGTCTTTTCGTCAGGTTTTTCCGTAAAATCAATGACATCCTCATTCTGATAATGAATATAGCCGTATCTGGTATCCGGCTTCTCAATTCCCATACCAAAGGTAACCAGATATCCCTGCTTTGCATATTCCTTGGCACGGAGAATATCATCCTTATAGGACTCTCCTTCAATCAGATGGTCTGCCGCTACCACAAATAAAAATTCAGACAAAGGCAGTCCCATACATGCAGGCACAATGGCTGCAGTGGTTTTACGGCCAACCTCTTCGTATACACAACGATAGGTAAGCCCACGGAATGCTTTCATCTGATTCTCAATAATATCCTGATATTCCTTATTGGTAACAATAATAAATTCATCACAAAAAGCCATATTTCTGGCTACTGTTTCCTGAAATATGGAGTGATGGTTTTTAATCTCTATAAATTGTTTCGGATAATTCTTGCGGGAAAGAGGCCACAAACGGTCGCCTCTTCCTCCGGCTAATAACAGACATTTCATACTAAATCCTGAACACTAATTCATATCATTTACTGTCTGATATACTTCAATACGTGCTGCTTCCATCTCAGGCATACCGATAAAGATAGCGCCATATTCGAAGATATCGTCTTTTTTCTCAATACGAACGATTTCAATGAATGCATGAAGTACTTCTTTGGTCCAGATAGTAAGATATCCTTCGTAAACAGTACCGATGGATAATGGTTCAATACTTGTAAAACCAATACCTGTCTTGGAAACATCTTCTACCTGAATGGCAACTTCCTGTTCTCCCGAACCATCTAACTGCTTAATAATCAGACGGGAGGATAACTCCATTCTCTTTGTTCTTCTTCTCTCGTTCATAAATTGTACCCCCAAAATACATTTTTATTTTAAAACAACTACTTCCCTTTCAATATCTTCATAATACTCCAGATGCATGCATTTGTAAAACAAAATAGGGATTATTCTGACAAATTATCCACTACAAACATGGCATCCCCAAAGGAGAAGAAACGGTAACGCTCCTTCACTGCTTCTTCATATGCCGAAAGAACATGCTCCCTTCCTGCCAAAGCCGATACCAGCATGACCAATGTAGACTCCGGCAAATGGAAATTGGTAATCAGACAATCCAAAACCTTAAACTGATATCCCGGATAAATGAAGATATCCGTATCACCACAGCATTCCTCCAAATAGCCGTTTTCATCCGCCGCACTCTCAATGGTCCGGCAGCTTGTGGTTCCCACGCAGATTACGCGGTTACCGTTCTTTTTGGTCTCATTAATAATGTCCGCCGCTTCCTGTGATACCTGATAATATTCGGTATGCATATGATGCTCTAATACATTATCTACTTTAACAGGGCGGAAGGTTCCCAGTCCTACATGCAAAGTAACATAAGCAAGCTTTATCCCTCTTTCCTGTAATTCTTCCAATAGTTCCCCTGTAAAATGAAGTCCTGCTGTTGGCGCAGCCGCGCTTCCCTCGTACTTGGCATATACCGTCTGATAACGGTTCTTATCCTGAAGCTTGTGTGTTATGTAAGGAGGAAGCGGCATCTCTCCTAATTTATCAAGCACCTCTTCCCAAATTCCGTCATAGAAAAATTTAACAAGGCGGTTACCTTCTTCTACAACATCCAACACTTCTGCCTTTAAAATGCCATCGCCAAATACCATTCTGGCACCCGGTCTAAGCTTCTTGCCCGGCTTAACAAGTGTTTCCCAGACATCTGCTTCATGACGTTTTAACAAAAGCACCTCTACAGCCGCATTCGTATCCTCTTTCACACCTAAGAGTCTTGCCGGAATAACCTTTGTATTATTTAAAACCAGACAGTCCCCCGCCTTAAGATACTTCATAATATCCTTAAAGCTCTTATGGGCAGTCTTACCCGTATTTTTATCAAGTACTAAAAGTCTGGAAGAAGAACGGTCCTCTAATGGGTCCTGGGCAATCAGTCCCTCCGGTAAATCAAAAAAATAATCCGAGGTACGGAGCCCCAATAGAGAATCCTCTTTATTTTCCAAAGTATTCATATATCCAATACCTTTCTAATTATTTGCCTGTCATCCGTTAGCGTCCGACAATGCAAGTTTGATACCATAACCTACATACCGATATTCTCTAAGAATACCTTATACCCACGCTTTGTTTCCATTAAATCAGCCTTACTGATAGCCTCCCAAGGAGCATGCATATTTAATACCGCAACACCACAGTCGATGACATTCATTCCGTACAATGCAAGGATATACGCAATGGTTCCGCCACCGCCCACATCTACCTTACCCAGCTCTGCTGTCTGGAAAACAACCTTATTTTCATCCATGATTCTGCGAATCTGTGCAATATACTCTGCGTTGGCATCATTAGAGCCGCTCTTACCTCTGGCTCCCATAAACTTATTAAATACCATACCCTGTCCTAAGAATGCCGCATTCTTCTTATCAAAGGAAGCTGCAAAGGAAGGGTCAAAGGCCGCACTGACATCAGAAGAAAGCATATAAGAGTTAGCAAGGCATCTGCGGACAAGCAACTCACTATACTCTCCTGAAAGATTCATTACCTCAGCCACTGTGTTAGCAAAGAATCTGGACTGCATACCGGTAGCACCTACACTGCCGATTTCTTCTTTGTCCACTAAAATACAGCAGGTGGTACGCTCCGGATTCTGTACTTCGAGCATTGCCTCTAATGAAGTAAAGGCACATACTCTGTCATCATGTCCGTATGCTAAAATAAGACTTCTGTCAAATCCCGCTTCTCTTGCTTTTCCGGCAGGAACCACTTCAATCTCTGCGGATAAGAAGTCTTCCTCCACAATGTCATACATATCCTTAAGAATCTGAAGCACATTTTTCTTAACGGCCTCTTTTTCCTCTTTTTCACTATCCTTATCGGTAAAAGGCATATTACCAACAATAATATCCAAAGCTTCTCCTTCAATTACCTTCGCTGCCTTTTTCTCCAGCTGCTCTGCCGCTAAGTGAATCAGCAAATCAGAAACAAAGAATACCGGATCGTCTTCATCTTCTCCGATATTTACTTCCACGGTAGTTCCGTCCTTTTTCACAATCACGCCATGAAGTGCCAATGGAAGAGTCACCCACTGATACTTCTTCACACCACCATAATAATGGGTATCCAAATATGCGATTCCGCCATCCTCATACAAAGGATTCTGCTTTACATCCAATCTTGGAGAATCAATGTGAGCGCCAAGAATATTTAACCCTTCTGCCATGGAACGCTTACCAATCTGGTACATTACAATGCTCTTATTCATGCATACGGAATACACCTTGTCCCCTGCCTGTAATGTCTTACCTTCCTTTACAAGGGAATCCAGCTCCACATATCCTTCTTTTTCGATGCGGTTAACAATGTAGTCGATACATTCTCGCTCTGTCTTGCCCTTATCCAAGAACTCACAGTATGCCTTTCCCAATGCATCCACCTGCTTTTTTGTCTTTTTATCGTAAACAGTCCAAACGTTTTTCTTTTCCATATTGGTTACCTTTCTATTTTGCAATGTAATTCCCATAGTTCCAAAGATAAATATTTCAAATCACAGAACCTCGTTTAGTATACCATAATTCTTTGCATAATAACAGAAAATCATGCAGGCTTTCCCACATGATTTTCTATCACAAATCCCGTAATTGTTCTTATACAAAGGAATCACACACGCTTACACTCTTACCCATACCTGCATTTCATTTTCCCCACGGTTAGCCCATGTGTAATACGGTACAAATTTTAATGTAACTGCTTCTTTCTTCGCCGGAAAATAGCGGCTGTATAACGACGAACCCGAAGCATTCACCTCACTATCTCTACCCTCACGGAATCCGGCAATGCTTACGGCCTTAACAGCTTCTTCACACACTTCTTCGTCCGTAACAGTTGCTTTCGCACTTGCATCAAGACTCACAAGATGTAAATCCGCACCATTGTCTGCTTCTTCTAAGCAATATACAATCGGTCCGCGTGTTACGGCAATCTTACCGACATTTTCTCTGACTTTCGCATCGGATGCCATAAGCTTTACTTCCATAGGGAAAGAAAGGGAAATCACCTCTTTTTCATCCCATTCCTTCTTAATATACAGATAACCGTCCTTTTCATAAGTATATTCCTCATAACAGGCATCCGGCTCATAGGAATCACACCAATCAGGAATACGGAGTGCCAGAACAAAATCCGTTCCTTTGGCATTGACAGTAACCGTAACATCACCACTCCACGGAAAACCGGAATCCACTTTTACGGTTACTTCCTTATCGCCCACGGTTTTATTTACCGTACTTCCCATATATAAATGGGTAAATAATGTATTCTCATTCTCCGTATAGGCATAAGAACCGATGGAACTTAATATTCTTGCTAAGTTTGGAGGACAGCATGCGCAGCCGAACCATTTCTGACGCACCGGCTTCACATGAAACTTTCTTTCATCCTTATGACAGGCTTTTGGTAATACCTCCAATGGATTTACATAGAAAAAGCTTTTGCCATCCAATGCCATCCCACTCAACACACCATTGTAAAGGGCACGTTCCATTACATTGGCATATTTCGCCTTTGGTGCTATTTCCAGCATTCTTCTGGCAAAAAATACAAGGCCGATGGACGCACAGGTCTCTGCATATGCGGTATCATTCGGTAAATCATATGGGAACGAAAATGCCTCTCCTATATGGGTTCCTCCGATACCACCGGTAATGTACATCTTTTCATTTACGATGCTGTCCCAGAGTTTTTCACAGGATGCATACAATTCCTCATCTTCCTTTAATCTGGCAATATCTGCCATACCGGAATACAGGTAAACCGCACGCACGGAATGTCCCACAGCCTCATCCTGCTCACGTACCGGACGATGCGCCTGATTGTAAGCATAACGCTCAGCATCTTCTTCTCCACGCTTGATGGCTTCCGGATGTTCCTTATCAAAATAATATGGGCGTTTACCGCGTTCATCTACAAAAAAGCTGCCAAGGTCAAGATATTTCCGGTTCCCTGTCACTTCGTATAAACGCACCAATGCCATTTCCGCAATTTCATGCCCCGGATAGCCCTTACATTTTCCTTCTTCCGGTCCAAAATAATCTGCAATATAATCCGCAAAGCGTTCTACTGCTTTTAACAATTTGTCCTTGCCCGTAGCCTGATAATAGGCAACAGCGCCTTCTGCCAAATGACCGAAGCAATATAATTCATGATGGTCGCGAAGATTGGACCATTCCTTATCGCGTCCGTTAATAATATAATAGGTATCCAAATAGCCGTCTTCCTGCTGCGCTTCGCATACAATGTCAATGGCTCCGTCTGCAATCTTTTCAAGCTCCGCATCCGGATGCTGTGTTAAGGAATAGGCTACTGCCTCAATCCATTTGGAAAAATCACTATCCTGGAACACAAATCCATAAAATAAATCTTCCAAATGTTCCGGGTCTTCCGGCAATGCTTCAAACCCTCTGAATGTATATTTCGGCTCTATATATGCATTTCCCAGTTCCCGTTTTTTCTTATTTAACTTGCCGGCAACCTTAAAATTGCGCATGCAAAAACTAGGCGCCGCCCCTTCGACATTGTCATTCAAAGCATCCCACTGATAAGGAATAACCTCTGTTCTGACAAGCTCCATTTCATTCTTCCAAAATTCATCCGTAATCTGTAGTTTACGGAGTGATACCGGTCTGCTGTAATCCTTGCTGTTCATATACCCTCTCCTTATTAATCCATTCTATTTCCAAACAACCAAAAGCTTTCTAAGCTTTCTGCTACTATAAAAAAACACCCCATGCCATTACTATGACATAGGGTGTTTGGTTAATCAACTTGTTTATTTTTATGCACGCATTTGAGCGTCAAACTTTTCAGAAAGAGTAGCCAGTACTTTTTCAAATACAGCATCTGTCATGGCATCTGTTACATCCTCTGTATCCGATACCAACTTAAGATTAAATGCCATACTCTTCTTATCTGCACCTAATTTTTCACTTTCGAAAATATCGAACAAAGTAACCTTCTTGATAAGCTCATCACAAGCCTTGATTGCTTCCACAAGTGTACCGCATTCTACGGACTTGTTTACAAGTACGGAAAGGTCACGGCTGTTTGCGGCAAAGCCTGTTTCAGGCACATACTTAATGGCTTCCTTGAAAAGACCTGACAAAGCAGCATAATCGATTTCTGCAAGGAAAATCTTAGTATCCGCTTTCTTACCGCCGGCAATGTTCATGCTGTCAACGATTTCGTAACGTAACTGTCCGAAATGACCAATCTTAACATCCTTGCAATATACATCAGCAGTTCTGCCCGGATGCAAATATGGAACAGTTCCTCTCTTGTATGTGAACTCTAAATCGTTTGCTCCTGCAAACGCTTCTAAGCTTGCTTTCATGGCAAAGAAGTCTTCTTTTGCACCACAGGTTCCGAGACAAATCATCTTCTTTTCTACAGGCGGCTCGCTAAGAGGTAATGCCTTTGGAAGATATACATTTGCAATTTCGAAGAAACGCATTGCTTCGTTTCCGTTCTTAATATTGTTTTCGATTACTCTTACCATGGCAGGTGCCATAAGAGTTCTCATAATGCTTAAGTTTTCTGTGATAGGATTTAATAATTCTACTACATTTCTTTCTGCCGCATCCTGAGGAATTAAGAACATATCAAATTCATTCTTTGCAGTCATGGCAATCGTCTGAATCTCATAATATCCCTGTGAACAAAGGAACTCTTTAACTGCAAGTTCTTTCTTCTGTGCTGCATTTAATCCACCGCTTGTTACCTTGGCATCGTCAAGGAAGGTAGGTGTTACCTTATCATAACCGTATTCACGGATTACTTCTTCTGCAATATCCTGATAGCCTTCCACATCTTCACGGTATCTTGGAATCGCCAGTGTAAGAACACCGTTATCAAGAGCTACTTCAAACTGAAGTGCTTCTAAAATACTTACCATTTCCGCTTCCGGAACTTCAATACCCAGTACTTCATTCACCTTAGCAGTCTCTACCTTAATCACTCTCTTTTCGGTAGAAGCGCCTGCGGATTCATCAAAGTGGCTGGAGCTTACCTTTGCAATACCCAGTGTCTGAACCAAGTTAAGAGCACGTGCCATACCGCATTCTACTGTATGCTCATCAATACCCTTTTCAAATCTTGCTGCCGCATCGGAACGAAGACCTAAGCTTCTTGAAGTCTTACGGACATTGTCCTTTAAGAACTTAGCTGACTCAAATAATACTTCTGTTGTACTCTCTTTAATTTCACTGTTAAGACCACCCATAACACCGGCAAGACCAACGGCTTTAACCTTGTCACAGATTAACAGATTGTTGGTAGTAAGAACACGTGTCTTTTCATCCAGAGTAATTAACTCTTCTTTGTCTTCTGCTCTTCTTACTACAATGGAAGAGCCTTCCAAAGTACTTAAATCAAAGGCATGCATCGGCTGACCCATTTCTACCAAAACATAATTGGTAATATCAACCATGGCGTTAATTGCATTATGACCAACGGCAATTAATCTTCTCTTCATCCAAAGCGGAGATTCTGCATATTTTACATCATAAACATAGTGACCGATGTATCTTGGACAGGTTTCCTTATCAATAACCGTTACACTGATGTCCTTGTTCGTTGTACCATCTTCTGTATAGCTTAAATCAGGAGCTTTGAATGGCTTTCTGAGTGCCGCAGCCACTTCCTTTGCAATACCAACCACTGACTGGCAGTCCGGTCTGTTTGCTGTAATGGAAATGTCAAAGAGATAATCATCAAGACCTAAATAATCTCTCATTTCCATACCGATTGGAGCATCTTCATTAAGAATCATGATACCGTTAACATCTGCACCCGGATACCAGTCTTTATTAAGATTCAATTCTTCACCGGAACATAACATTCCGTAAGAAACCATTTCTTTCATCTTTCTTGGCTGAATTTCCATACCAACAGGAAGCTTAGCACCTACAAGAGCTGCAGGAACCTTAGCACCTACAAATACATTGTCCGCACCTGTTAAAATAAGATGGTCTTCGCCAAGTTCCTTACCACAGTTGATGTGGCAGATTTCCAAATGGGTTCCTTCGTAGTGTTCCATGGAAGTAACCTGACCAACTACAACCTTTTCCATATTTTCGCCTAAATATTCAACGCCTTCTACTTCAAAACCAACGGAGAAAAGCTTCTCTTCCAATTCCTTTGGAGTAACGTCGATATCTACATAATCTTTTAACCAGCTATATAATACTTTCATTTCTTTTCATACCTTTCTATATTCTCTAAACGTGAATCTGTCACACAGTCCTTACACCATGTGAAAAACACAATGTCCTGCTTTACGCCTTAAACTGCTTTAAGAATTCAATATCGTTCTCAAACAATTTGCCCATATGGTTGATACCATATTTCAGCATGGCAATTCTTTCGATACCGATACCAAAAGCAAGACCTGAATATTTGGATGAATCAATGTTACAGTTCTCTAATACCTTATTGTTTACGATACCGCCGCCTAATACTTCAATCCAGCCGGTACCCTTACAAAGGGAACAACCCTTACCACCGCATTTGAAGCAGCTAACGTCTACTTCTACGGATGGCTCTGTGAATGGGAAGTATGAGGGACGTAATCTTGTCTTAACTTCTCCTGAGAAAAGAGCCTTTACGAATTCATCTAACATACCCTGTAAATCACATAAGGTAATATGCTTATCTACTACCAAACCTTCCATCTGACTGAACATCGGTGAATGTGTCGCATCCGAGTCGGAACGGAATACCTTACCGGGTACCAATACTTTAATTGGTGGCGCCTGCTTATCCATTACACGGATCTGTCCAGGGGAAGTATGGGTACGAAGTAATAAATCTTCGGTTAACCAGAAAGTATCCTGCATATCTCTTGACGGATGATCCTTTAATACATTCAGTCTAGTAAAGTTGTGGTCATCGTCTTCGATTTCCGGACCTTCGAAAATCTCGAAGCCCATTCCTGCGAATACATCAATAATCTCGTTCTTGATGCATGTTAACGGATGAAGGTTACCTGCTTCTGTATGTGCGGCAGGAAGTGTCACGTCAATTGCCTCTTCTTCGTAACGTGCAAGAAGCGCCTTCTTATCCATCTCTTCCTTTTTCTCATCATACAAAGCCTGTGCCCAGTTCTTAATCTGGTTTACAGCCTGGCCATACGCCTTCTTCTCTTCGTTTGGAACGCTCTTAATGCCTTCCATTAACTTCTGAACCTGACCACCTTTTCCAAGGTATTTTGTCCAAAATTCAGAAAGCTGTTTTGCGTCTTCCACTAATGAAAGTTCTGACTGATATTCGGTCTTAATTGTTTCCATACTCATTTTTCGATATCTCCTTTTCTAATATTGTAAGTAGTATTACAAGGAACGTCCGCACACGGACGATTTGCATTTTTACACTAAAAAATCCCTAGTGTAAAAACATACACTAGGGACGAATCAACGAATCCGCGGTACCACCCACATTCCTGCTCCCTTCTACATAAGTATCCGTTTCACAGGCTCTCAACAACTTAACGCGTCTACACGTTCCGGCTTACACATATTAAAACTTCACCCGGACTGCTCCGATGGGAACTTCGTCATACATCTGAACGTAAGGAAGCTTCCAGCCGATGACTCCCTCTCTCTGAACGAAAATGCACTCCTACTAAACATCTTCAAAGCATTTAACTTTATTTATAGTAATGAAAAAAAAGCAATATGTCAAGTATTAAACTTTACTTGGCATCAAATATTGCGGAAGAAGGGGCGCACGAGGTCCGGGGGACCTCGGCTTTGCGCCGACCGTAGCGAAGCGAAGACATGAACCCAGGGTTCATGTCCGCTTCGCAGCAACAAAAAATCACCCAAGCATAAGCTTGAGTGATTTTTGTTGCTGCGGAAGAAGGGACTTGAACCCTCACGACGAACCCGTCACTAGATCCTTAGTCTAGCCTGTCTGCCAATTCCAGCACTTCCGCATAGTAATTATGATGCAGGAGAAGGGACTTGAACCCTCACGATATTGCTATCACATGGACCTGAACCATGCGCGTCTGCCATTCCGCCACTCCTGCGCGAATTACATTGTATCTGTAATCACATCACTTGTCAAGTAGTATCTTCTGTCCCCGTGGCTGACTCATATCGCCCTGACACTTGTTCTATTATATCGGATTTTTTAAAAAGTGCAAGCCTTTTTTACAAAAATTTTCAAAAATATTTAGCCCGTAAAAACGGGCTAAAAAATGGTTTATATTAAGCTGTCTAATAAACTACCCATAGAAGAAATCGCGTTTTCGTAACTTCCGTTACTATTATAATTCTTCATCACATTGGCTTCGCTGTTCGCTGTGGTTCCGATAACCGAAGCCTTGGTGGATACCACATATGTAAATGAGGTATTACCATTAAATAACTTCTTCGCATCCTCCATATCGGCTGCCTTAAAGTCCTTTTCCGATACGACAAGCTTATCATCCTCATCGATGGTAATTCCCAATTCATTAAGAGACTTCTCATAATCTTCAACAAGCTTAATCATATCATCCACTTCTTCCGTTATCTTATCGGAACCGGAATTGTTCATGGACTTGATAAAGCTGTTATATTTCTTTGCAAAATCAGCAACCGCATTATATATGGCATCCACATCATAATCTTCTTTTGTTGTTGTGGTGCCGTCCTCATTCTTAACGGTTATATCTTTTTTGCGGAATAAGGAGTCACTGCCGCGTTCAATTAACTTTTCTGCACTCTCAGCCAAGGTAGAAGCATTGCCGGTTACCTCTGTCAGCTTCTCCACTGCCGTACTCTCTTTTGACTTCTTAGAATCCTCTTTTTCCGTCTTGGAGGCTGTGGTACTTTCTTCTGCCTGCTGTGCATAGTACGTCTTCAGGGCTTTGCCGTAAACACCTGACTTAATATTGTGGTATTCTGATAAATCGATAGCATTAAAAATGTTGTTCGATGCACTGCTGTTATTGTTATTCAGGCTATCGAACAAAAAACTATAATCTGTTCTCTCTGTTATCTTTGCCATATGCGTTCCTCCTTATATAAGGTCATCATCCGTTGATTACGCTGTTACATCCATGTATTGCATCTATATCATTATATTACAACTTATCGGCAGAAAACTCAAGAAAAACAAGGGGTTTTAGAGTTTTTTCAAATTTTCTTTTACCACGGTAAAGAACATATGAATCATCTCTATAATCTCCACACGGGTACCCTCGTCCACATGCATGGTGGCCTGAATCATACCGGACAGACTTTTTCTCCAATCATACGCCATTTCAATCAAATTCTTGGCTTCACAGCCCTCCAGTATGAGGAACAATGTCTCCACAAACAATTCTAACTGCTCATCGTCCAGCTTAAGAATCCACTCATTCAAAGCCTCGTTCATAAACTGCTGACTCTTTTTTACTTCTTTTTTTACCACAAAGGAAGCCTCTTCCACCTTCCATGAATACGGGTCATGCTGCAAGAGTCCGATATAGGAGCTGTCCACTACAATATAATCCTCATGGCTTTCCATTATCATACCTACAAGGGCATATCGCGGAATGTACTTTTCTATCCGTTCTGCCACACGGTCATATCGCTCACTGCTAAAAATCTCCGGCCGAAATCCCGGCCCGTCAAAGCTGTAAATTCTCTTAATACGGTTCTGAATATCCGTAAATGCATTCATACAGCCGTATACCGCCAGATTGCCGCCTTTGCTGTGTCCGCACACATAAAAATCCTCTGCAATCCGCAGTCCCACCTGATTGATATACAATCCGGATAATTTCTGACCCGGTACTGGCTTTTTAAATGCCATGTTAAAGTCTTCTTTCCAACCAACCAGATTTTCATCGGTTCCACGGAAAACAACCACCGGCAATTCACCCTCTAACAAACAGGTCATGGCACAAAACTGGGTCTCCACGTCTTCATTAATAATAGAGGAATAGTAATTACAAACCATGTTCCCGAACCGTCTGCTGTGCAAGAGCCCCTCAAATAGCAACCGGTTTTCTTTTTCATATCTCTCATCGGCAAAAACAACGGCCTCATCCATCTGCTCTGCCATCTGTGCAAGAGAGATTCCTTGCGTATTATCCGTCAGCTTCGGCACTAAACCGTCAAATTTTAAATAAGAGAACTGGGATAACACCAAGGCATCCACTTCCTGAAACGGCATTTCCTTAAAGGTTTTGTCCCCAAATTCTTCCAAATACGAAACAATATTTCCCAAATCACTCACTCCAATTAATACTTGGCTTCCAAATGTCCAATATTTTTAATTAAAACGGATATGGTTCCGTCCGGATTGGTAATAAATTCCACGCTGTCGGAATCCTTATACCGGTCCATAGGAATCTTAATCTCAATTCCCGTATCCGTATACAGACACTGTTTTTGGTACTTGCGCACCGTGGTCTCATTTTGAGGAATCACTTCCTGCTTTACCATATCGTACTTTTCCATCTTCTCCTGAAACGCATTACGCATGTCAGGCTCTTCCTCAAACACCTTATCCGCAAGGTCTTCCACCACAAAACCGCCATTGCGCTCCAATTCTTCCTGAATAATACATTTGGCACGCATCTTGGCTTCCGTTACCTTATATTCGTCAAGATTATCATCCTGCACTTTTTCAATGGCTTTGGTTACCAGATTCAGCTTAGTCTTTGGAGAAAGGGAACTATTACATTTTAAGAATAGATAGGAAAAATAATTCACCTTTTCATCATTGATAGTATACTTTTTCTCCACCAGCCGTACCTGGAAATCCTTCAGTCTGATAATAGCCGCTTCCGTTAATCTCTGGGATTCTGACGGGAAAACAGCCTTGAATTTGACAATCTCATTGGCATTGCCATCCCCTACGGCTGCCGTTCTGTGTGTATAATTGGAACGGAGATTAATCTTAAGTATTCCCAGATACTCTTCATCCCGATCCTTAAAACGCACGATTGCCAAATCCGCTGACGGAATGTCTACATTGCTGTTCATAATCTTATATAAGGATTCTGCCAGATGCTTACTCATCTCGATAAATTTGTCATCGTTATATTCCAAAAGCATCTGATACACATCCGATTCCTTCTCGTAAAAATGACAGGTCCGGACATCATCTCCCGCAGACACCTTATAAATATGCTCTTTCAAAAAGTCTGCAAAATCAGACCCAAAATCAATCTCCGTATCGGACAATACCGGCATTCCTACCATGCTGTCCAAAATATGGACGATTACTTTTTCAATCCGTATTTCTTCTTTTACCATTTGTATATCCTTTGCTTATTTTATTTCCTTTTTCAAACCGGAAATACCGTATTCTGTATTTTCATCTTCGTAAATCCAGGCATAATTATCATCGCCCTTGCTGTCACTCCACTCCATGCGCTCCCATACTTTTCTTCTGCCCATGGCACTGTATGTTTTGTCAATGTATTGGAAAACCCCTTTTTCCGCTTTGGCTTTCCAATCGGTAGTATTATTTTCCCCTTCAATGGACATAATGTAGAGCTCACCGTCATAATAACCGTCTACGAAATTACCGATGACATTATTAATAATATAGTCACCTTCCATAATATCATAATCATAGGTAACATGCTCCTGACCTTCCCCATTCGGATAATCATTCAGCCAGCTACCGTTATAGATATGCTCAATAACACCCGGCACTCCGTTTAAGCTTCCGGTTTTATCCGGATAAATCTTCCAATACATACCTTCTCCGCTGCGCTTACCGCTTTTCCATTCTCCGAAGTAATACGCATTGCCCTCGTATATGGCAAGACCTTTTCCGTTTGGATTGCCCTTACTGTCCTTTTCCCCGCAATAATAGAAGCTGTTGGTTCCTTCCAATTCATTGGTTAAGGTTCTGACACGCGGTAAATGAATCAAATCATCCACTGCCTCTAATTTGTATTCATCCCAATAGGCATAGATTTCTTCCATCTGCCACATTTCATCTCCGGTGTATTCCTTGTACCGGGGCTCCGTATGGTACTTACTCGGTTCCTTTGGATAAATGGCAAGATTGGCCTTTGCTTCTGCAATCGCAAGTTCATCCTCAGACACATTGTCTGTTTCTTCAGCCAGGGCAATGACTGCCTGTGCATCCTTATTATCCGCGATTGCCGTTTCCTCATTAGCCGCCTCTTGTTCTGCGGTTTCTTCAATCTGTAACTCTTCCACAACCGCTTTCCGATTCGCCTTCTCATCCTTTGGAAGCTCACGCTTTATGATTAAAACAATTGCCAAAATACTTAATACTATTAAAGCAATCAAGCCGATAATAATCTCTTTATTCTTTATATCCTTCATATATCTTCCTTCACTTCGTACTTTTTTCATTTTATCATAACAGTAATGGGAAAAGGATTTCTTGCAACAATCTTAGGATTTTCTTAATTCCGCTCAAAAAGACCTACTGTTGCAATATCATTTTCATCGTATTCGCTGGAAATAATCTCTTTCTTAGACTGTCTGGAGTATACTCCTGCAAATTTACCGTTGTATACATATAAGCCCGTTAAATTACTGTACTTCTTAAGTGTATCGTTCTTCTTGTGAAAGTCAATATTATATGTCTGATACGGCATGATAAACCGCTGCATAATATAATTCTTATTCTTATTTTCTTCTACTGCTTTTTCCCATTCTTCCTGCGGGCAGCTGACCCCTGCAAAAATGCCTCTGGCACCGTAAGAATTCTTTGGCTTAATAATCCACTTTTCTTTCTTTGTTAAAATATCCGTTTTGCCAATGACTGAATCGGTCAACTCTTCCGTGTATGGAATATGCCTTTCAACAAAGGTATTTTCCCTTTCGGAAAGAAGCTCCTTTGTCATATCGTGACGTAAAATATAGAACAAAGACTTATCATGCACTACCTGGGTACAAAAACTTCCCATACAGCACACCTTAGCTTCTTTTACTGCCTCTAAAAAGTCTGCCACCTGCTCCTTCCTATCACAAATATCGGAAGTAACTGCCCTACGGTAAATCAAATCAATCACCATGCCATCTTGGGTGCATAGTTTATCATTGATAAGGGTAAGCTCCCTCACATCGCATACCACCGCCTTGCAGCCATACTTTTCAAAGCTTAATCGAAACTGTTGGAATTCTTCCATGGAACAGCCCAGCTCCAGAAAATCCACGATTGCTACATTCGGTTTTTCTGTATGGAAAGGATAGGTTTTGTAATTTTCCAAAAAGGCTTCCACTAACGAATCAAACAATTCAAAGCCTTTTACCTCATATTCCTTGCTTAACTCTTTGTATAATGCTGTCTTTTCAAATGCAATACAAAGCTCCCTGTCCTCATTCATGGAACTGGAGCCATCCGTATTTAATTCACAGAAATGAAAATCCTCCGTCTCTTCGTTGTAAAAAATGTCCACGCGGCACACCGGCAACACATTTTCATACAAAGGGTCCTGTATAATCAGCTCCTCCACTTCCTTATCAAAACCGAACAGACAGCGATACTTCGGATTTTCACGATAAGCCACGATGACCTTACGCATAATCCCCGCCATGGTTTCTGCAATTTCTTTGAAACGCGCCACCGTGGTTTCGTTTAAAAGCTTGGGAACGTATAAAGAATAAATCGTCTTACCTTTGTATTTGGCTGTTGAATGTTCCAAATACTCCAAAGCCTCCTTACCCGACTTCTCATGCTCTTCCCTGTTTTCACGGATATGCTTTGCATAAAATTGCTCTAATTCTGTAAGTTCCATTCCCATAATCTACAATCCTCTAACCACTTATTCTCTGCTTCGGAAAGCTTATCTGCAATCCCCTGCACAAGACAGCGCATCTTGGCATCTGCCTTCCCTGTTTCAAATTCTTCTGAAAAAATCAATTGCTCCGTATACGCAATATCCGCAAACAATCCTTTTACCACAATCACATAACAAAGCACTTTTTCCATTGGCATACTGTCAGCAAATCTAAGCTCCAAAAACTGCTTGGCACGAATCATAGGAAACACCATGGACATGGCATGCACCATTTCCTCCTCTGAAAACACCCTCTCACAGGCGATTTCCCCTATGGTTCTCTCATCGTAATACTCATGGTCTCCCTCTTTATTCACAATTACCGGTGCCTGCATAACAAATTCCGCATAGGCATCAAATGACAGGGTACCATTCACTAAATAAGAAGCCACGTCCACCCGTCTGTTGTCCGTTCCGGACCAGATGGTATTACGAAGATTCTGTCCCTCATATAGTTCTCCCTCAAACACATGGGTATTGCTGAAAAAACATGCCAAAACATCCTTGAGATAATACGCAATCCGGTATTTTCTCATGAAATCCTCTTCGCTGTAATAATCAATGGATATTTGGGTGGACGCCGTTCCCCGCATCATTCTCCGTCCCCATGGTCCGACTTTTTGAAAATACCGGTCCATATACTCGTATCGTTTCTTCGGAAGGAGTCCCAAATCATTCACACAAGACTTAGGCTGATAGCCCACTGTCACCATTTCATAAGCATACTTTTGCAGAATAGGGACCATTTCCCGGTAAAAATCCTGATAGATTTCTCCGATACGGAACACATCCGTCTGCGGAGAAATACTTACCTCCAATTGGGCACCCGGCTCTAAGGACAGGGCAATTTCTTCCCTGGCAAGTGCTATCAGATGTCCCTGACTGTACACACTCTCCTTATAATGAGGCGCAAGCTCCTTAAGGATTGCCTCTACACCACCGTCTCCTTCAAACAAGACCGCTTCCTTGGAGTCTGCACGGACAATAAAATGCTCCAATTCCACACCGAAATGCAGGGGCATGTCTGCCGGTTTGCAGCCTTCCTGCAAATATTTAATTATTCTCTCTTTATTTTCTGAAAAACAATTCATTTCCTACTAATCAATCCATATTTCCTGCGGATTTTCGTGTTCCAAATCCGTGACGGATACCTTAAAATCCTTTTCTACATATTCTATCATACTGATTAACTCAGACTCTTTTGCTTCGTAAATCACATTTCCGTCCAAATCGTACACTACATTTTCTTTCAGATACCGCACGCTGTCATACTCATCCTGTATCCAGCATAAGGTGCTTCCCTGCTCCTGAAATACAAAAGCCTTCTTGGTAAAATCGTAAATAAGCATGGCATTACTAGTTTCATCAATTCTTCCAAGAATATACAACTGTTCATTTGTAATCGGAAGCAATTCGGAAACCGAAGATAACTCCGGTTCTATCTCTTTAAGATCAAACTGCTTATTATCAACCGTCAGCATGAATTTGTCACAGAAATACTGATATACCCCCGTAAGGTTTACTTTCATCACACTGCCCTTAAATGCCGCATCCGACACAAGCTGCACCGTCGTATCTGACAATCCCTCCTGATACGGGAAATGGATATGTCCTGCCAAAACCGCTTTAATCGGTGATTCTTCGTCATGGGTCTTATACCAAAGGTCCGTAGAAGCCTCATTCGGTGCAATTCCCCCATGTACCTGCATTCCCAGGGTTACAGGATTGCCCCAGCTTTTAGCCGCTTCTGCAATGAGATTTTCGGTAGAAAACGGTACATGCTGTAAAAGCACAATTGGTTTTTCCTTTTCATAAGCCATCTCTACCAATTCCAAGGCTTCTGCCGCCACCTGATTGGAGCTGTTATCGATGGCCAAAACAACCATATCCGAAAATTCAATCAATCCTGCATAACTATTGCCCATAGCCGCAAGGACCGTCATGGATGAAACATCCGCAAAGTGATTAAACAGATACCCGTCAAACAAAGGACGATATTTCTCACTTCCTTCCGGAGTCATATATTCCCACGGGAATGTCCAGTCATGATTGCCCATGGCAAACACATAAGGAACTGTCAGGGCATCCAGGTTCTCCTGCAAAAATGCAAGATTGGCTTCTGACGGGAAATCCAGAATATCTCCCCCAAACAAAATCAAATCCGGCTGTTTCTCATTAGCCTCTTTCACAAAAGCAGATAAAATGGCATCCGAAGACACCCCTGCTTCATTTGTAAATACAGGTGCCCGTTCCTTTGCATATTGGATAATCTCGTCAGACTCATCCTCATTAACAAGAGTCATATGTAAATCCGACATAACCCAGACTTCGTAATCCTGCTGTAAACCCGGAATGGTAATGCTGTTTTCCTCCCATTGGAGGATATCCGCGTCAATCTCTGCCGCCACTTCCTGCGATTTTTCAACCATTGTCTCTGTTTCTGTTCCTGTTTCCTCTATTACCTCTGTTTGCCCACAGCCGGTCAGTACCAAAACTGTCAGCAGACATAATAACCACTTTTTCATATCTTATTCCCTTCCGTATTGCCATATACTATTCCAACCGGTTTTTCTTCCGGTATTCGGACGGAGTCATTCCCCGCAATTCCCGGAACACCTTGGTAAAATAACTGGTTCCGGAAAAACCGCAATTGTATCCGATTTCCGAAATGCTCTGATTGGAATTACGCAAATACTCCGACGCCTTTCTGACACGGTATTCCATCAGATAGTGAAACGGCGTCATATTCAATATCTCACTAAAACAACGCAGACATTCCCTTTTACTGATATTGGCGGCTTCCGCAATCTGCTCTAAGGTAAGCTTATCCGCGTAATTTTTGTGGATGTATATCATCATATATTTTACACGTTCTTCTTTTAACGCATTGGTCTTTTTGTTATCCCCAATCTTATCCCTAGCCGCCTCATACAAAAACAGCCAGATATCGGAAAAATCGTTCCGCGCCATCATTTCATACCCAAATACTTCCTGCTCCGTCATATCGTAGGCATGCTGTATTTTCATGGCAAGCTCCCTGTCTGTAAGTATCTCCTTCTTAAAAATATAACTGTTAAACTCCTGACATTCCACCAGGGGAAGGACATACTGCTGGGTAAACACACTTTGGTACTGCCCTGCTATAATATTGGGATTAAATACATGATTGACCGTACTTACCCGCCCCTCAGAAGCCGGCTCCTTATAATGAAGCACATTGGAGTTAATAAACATACCGTCTCCTGCTTCAATGAAATATTCTTCATTATTTACCAGTACGCGGACCGTTCCCTCCAAAACGAGAGTCAATTCTATCTCCGGGTGCCAATGCCACGGCACCTTCCCATCCGGATGCAAATCAAACTGTTCATAACAGGTATAACAGTTGTATTGTTCCGAAATATACGGTATGGCTTCCTGTAAATCATTATCAATAATCAGTTTTGTTGCTATCATAATACATCCTTGGCGTTATAGTTATACTTTATGGCGCTATTCATGCTTACATTATAATCAAATTCCCCATATAATTACAACCATAAACTATTTGCAAATGATAACCGACGAATTTGCAATATTCTTTTTTCCCCATAAGCCCTGCTGTCTGAAAAGGTAGCAGGGCTTATTGTTTGTACTTCTTTTTAAACCCCTTCCTACCACCGTAAATTTTCCCAGTAAAAAAGCCGTGTCGCAGGCAAATCCATACGACACGGCATATTTTTATTCTTTTCCGTCAAAACAATAAGTACATAATTTACAAGCAGGTAAACCGATAGCCTTAATCATATCATCCAAACGGTGGTAACGTAAGGTTGTAAAGTTAAGACGCTTGCGGATTTCTTCTACCATTTCCTTATAGCACTGACTATCCGGGTTAGCGTATTCCTGTAATCTTTCCTTGGAAACATTATCCCCTTCTCTTTCTCTGATAATTCTTCTGGTAATCAAATCCATCTCGGAAGAAGAACGGGAGAAATTCAGGTACTTACATCCAAACATAATTGGTGGGCAGGCAGGACGGATATGCACTTCCTTCGCTCCACTGCTGTATAAAAATTCTGTTGTCTCACCAAGCTGTGTACCACGGACAATGGAGTCATCAATCATCAAAAGTTTTTTATCGTGAATCAATTCCTGAACAGGAATCAATTTCATCTTGGCAATCAAATTACGCTGCGCCTGACTTGTCGGCATAAAGGAACGCGGCCAGGTAGGCGTATACTTGATAAACGGTCTGGAGAAGGTAACTCCTGACTCATTGGAATATCCGATAGCATGAGGCACTCCCGAATCCGGCACACCGGATACACTGTCAGGCTTCACATCATCGCGCTGTGCAAGCAATTTACCGCACTCATAACGCATTTTTTCAACGTTAACGCCTTCATAGGTAGAGGTTGGATAACCGTAATATACCCAAAGGAAGGAGCAAATCTTCATTTCATCCCCCGGTTCTAAGAGGGTTTCACAGCTGTCTGCTGTAAAATATACGATTTCTCCCGGACCAAGTTCTTTGTATTTTTCATATCCAAGATTTAAATATGCAAAGCTTTCAAAAGAAGCACAGAACGCGCCTTCTTTTTTCGCAATAATAACAGGTGTACGACCTAAGATATCACGTCCGGCGTAAATTCCCTCCGGAGTCATAATCATAATAGTCATGGAACCGTCTACTTTTTCCTGTGCAAAATGAATTCCTTCTGCAAAGGACTCTTTACGGTTTACCAATGCGGCAACTAATTCCGTAGGGTTAACAGCACTTCCGCTCATTGCCATAAACTGTGTATGACCGGACTCGTAACAATCCTGCACAAGCTCTTCTAAATTATTAATCTTACCGATTGTAGTAATGGCATAATTACCAAGATGGGAATTAACAAGCAATGGCTGTGGTTCATAATCCGAAATACAACCGATTCCGATGTTACCGTTCAATTCTTCCACGTCACGTTCAAATTTGGTACGGAACGGGGAATTGGAAATATTATGGATAGCACGGTCAAATCCGGTATCTCCATATGTTACCATACCTGCACGTCTGGTTCCTAAATGGGAATGATAGTCAGTCCCAAAAAACACATCCCAAACACAGGATTCTTTCGATGCTACTCCAAAAAAGCCACTCATGCCAATCTCCTTATCATGCATTACCTCGATTTAAACACAGCTTTCGTTATTGAAAACCACATTTTTTATACTAATACACCCAATTGGATACGTCAATCCGATTAGTTTTCAATATTTTCCCTTTTTTACAGAAAATTTTGTGCAATTAGGACAGATTACTCCGTTGCATAAAAAACCTTCATGGCTTTTAACACGTCTGCTTTCATAGCCTTCTGTGCTGCCATTGCGATATCGTGGAAATAAGTAACCTCTTTTGCATCCAATAATTCCTTAGATGCCTTTACACCCGCATTGGACATATAGGAATAATAATTAATCTTCCGTACACCCTTGCTGATAGCAATGCGGTAATCCTCAGAACTCACCCCGGAACCGCCATGCATAACAAGAGGAATACCAATCTTAGCACGGATATTCCCAATCCGTTCAAAATCCAGCTTTGGTTTTGCTTTGTATAATCCGTGAGCCGTTCCAAAAGATGCGGCAAGCGCATCAATTCCTGTTTCTTTTACAAACTTTTCTGCCACATCCGGGTCCGTATACATATCTTCCGCTTTTTTTGCCGAATCCGAAGCACCGGCTTCTCTTCCGCCCATCACACCGATTTCCGCTTCCACATCCGCACCGAATTTGGCAGCCATTGCTACCGCCTTCTGCGTATTGGCAACATTTTCTTCATAGGATAATAAGGAACCGTCATACATAATGGAAGTAAATCCCAGTTCCAAAGCCCGCTGCAAATAGTCCAAATCCTCGCCATGGTCCAAATGGACACATACCGGAACCTTGGCTTCCTTTGCCGTATATACCATAACCGGTCCGATATCTTCAAGAGGTGCAATCTCCTCATGCAGCTGCGCATGGGAAATAATTACCGGCACCTTCATCTCTTCTGCATTATGAATAACCGCAAGTAAACATTCCAAATTCGGTGTGTTAAATGCACCGATGGCATAATCACCCTTTTCTGCCATTTTCATTACTTCTTTTAATGATGCTAACATTTTCCTGTCTCCTTTTGTATCTCTGTATTGCGGCTGACAAATTCACAACCGCCCAAATTCTACTGTTGCAAATTGCAAAACATTTCTTCTGACTCAAGCATGGTAAGTCTTACTTCATAAGAAACGGATACCCCATATTCATATGGTATAAAAGCATGACCGGATATTCCCCGTCTCCGTTGTTTACCACGGTATCTTTTATTATAATCTCATTTTTATCCAAAGAACAGATATATTCACGATTCAGCCGTAATTTTCTGGAGAAAATCCCTTCATCGTTTATGGATGCAAAAATATGAAGTCCATCCCCTTCCTCCGTCCAATATATATGCTCTGCCGGAGTATTACCGATACTTCCGTGAAGAGGTAACTCCTCCCCTGCGTCCGTACATGGAGAACCCACTCCGTTCAGTCCGCATGTGGTCAAAAAGCCGGCGGTAAAGGATTTTAAAAATCCGGCTCCCACCCCATCATAATAAGCCGGTGCCACGTATCCGCACGGAGAAAAATACCCGTAATTATTTCCTCTCCACTTAAGTCTTACAATATCGGCACAACGGTCTGCGGAAACTGTAAATTCCAGGCCCTTTCCGTTGGTAACCTGAAACAAACGCATCCCATCTCCTTTGCCGCCAACCAAACGATGCTCTTCTACGCCATATACCTGACTCTTATGTCCTATGTATGTATTCATATGAAATCCTTTCTGCTAACGCTATCTGTAGCTATGCTTTTCCTAAAACCATACTGCCATCGAAATTGCTCTCTATTCTATCCTGCTTATGACAGAGGTCGGACTGCGCCGTACAATTCCCTGTATTTTTGATAATGGGCCATATACGCCTCGTGCTGCTCTTTTCTTGGGTAATAAGTAGCACCCTCGGTAATCATCACATTGGCCGCATCCTGTAAATCCCGGAATACACCGGTTGGGATTCCCGCCAAACAATATCGAAAGCAAAACACATAATCCATGCACACAGAGTAATCACATGCAAAGAATCCCATACACAAAAAATCCTGACATAAGTCAGGATTTTTGCGTATCTGTACCCATATAAACTTTATAGAACTACATCTAATATCAGCATTACCGTAAATCCAATCAAAACAGAATACGTTGCCATTCTCTCGTACCCATGGCTATGCGTCTCCGGAATCATCTCATCACTGATAATGTATAACATGGTTCCACCGGCAAATGCCAATGCAAAAGGCAGAATATTGTTGGATACTTCTGCCATATAGAATCCCACAAAGGTTCCCAACACTTCAATCAGTCCTGTTACCGCTGCAAGTACAAATGCCCTGCTTCTCTTTACGCCTGCCATAACAAGGGGAGATACCGTTACAATTCCTTCCGGAATATTCTGTAAGGCAATACCCACTGCCACTGTAATCGCTGCGGAAATATCCTCATTACCAAAGCTGACACCGGCGGCCATACCTTCCGGCAGATTATGCAGTGCTACTGCCATCACAAACAGCATGGCCCGGCTGATATTCCGGTTGTTTTTGTGCTCCTCGGAATCCACTCCGGATAATTTATGTAGATGAGGTGTTACTTTATCCATAAGGTTTAAGAACAAAGCACCTGTAAAAATACCCAAAACCGGTAACCAAAGCATGGATGTGCTTACCTCATCAAATGCCGGTACAATCAGTCCGATAACTGCCGCCGCAAGCATAATTCCCGCTGCAAAACCCAGAATACAATCGTTTGTTTTATGTTTTACATCTCTTACGAAAAAACCGATAATGGCGCCAACCACTGTTGCGCCTCCCACTCCAAGAGCTGTCAATAATACTAATTCCATATCGCATCCTCCTTTTTTGATTAGTCTAGACTAACTCACTAAATCTGTCAATGCTTTCCTGCTTTTATCCTACATTCCCGTCCTCATCATTAAAGAAAAATGCAGAGAAATATTCCCTGCATTTTTCTTTAATATATGATTCTGTCTCTTCCGGACTGCTTGCCAATATAAAGTCTGTCATCGGCAATCTTTATATTCTCATGAAGCAGTAATTTCGGATCGTATTCCACAAGTCCAAAGGTCATGGTAATCTTCAATTCCAAATCACCATACCTGATAACCGTCTTCTTAATCGCATCCTGAACCATGGAAAGCTTGACCTTAGCTTCGTCTCCATTGGCATTCTCAAACACGAAGATAAATTCTTCACCGCCCCATCTGGCCGTAACACCATGATCTTCCATTTCCCGCTCAATGACACGGGCAAGACGTCTTAGTACCTCATCCCCGCATTCATGTCCATAGGTATCGTTTACCTTCTTAAAGAAGTCAATATCGCCAATGGCAATGGACATAAATCCAACCGGCTCTTTTAACTTCTTTTCCATGTAACGCATCAAATAATGACGGTTCCAAAGTCTGGTAAGTGTATCCGTATTGGCTGCCATTTCCAATTCTTCATTGTACTTTTTCAGCTTACGCTCAATCTGCTGGGAATCCTTAGAAAGCATTACCCCGCAGATAAACAATAGCAGGAATACGGTTATGGTAGTAATAATCTGCAAGGAAATATCTGCCAGTCCTTCCAGTCTGACTACCTTCTCATGTCCACGACAGTAAAAATACAGATACAGACGTAATATACATAATAATGCTACAACAATTGCCTGCATATTCTTACTCATGTAGGTAAAAATGAGATTAAACAGCATCAATACAAACAGATAATGCTGAATACCGCTGTCCCAACCGATAACCGTCACATCATAGCATACAAATCCCATGGAAGCTATATTAAACCAAAGCACCGCACCCTTTGTCATATCATGATAAGTCAGCCAGAACGCATAGCCGTACACCGCCATGAATAACAGATTAAATGCCACCGGCCCGGTACTCTGTGTAAATGCTACCAATCCGGACAAAACAAACAAATATACAATTGTGAGCAAAGCACAAATTCTTAAGGTAATCGCTCCGTCCGCATTTTCATTAGGATTCGTCACATCACTTAATATGTATGCTTTTAGTTTGCTAAACATTTTCTCCACCCCTTTAAAAAAATACCTTTCCCCATTAGTATCTCTTTAAATCTATATTCCCATTTACCAAACAAATTAAGCTCTTTTACGGAAAGCAATAAAGCACAACGCACTGATTGCCATTAAAATCGGATAATATAAATACGGCATAATATCATATGGTGTTAAAGAAGTTAATGCTGCCGCTGATAAAAGCTGTGCACCGTATGGAATCAATCCCTGTCCTACGGAACTGAAAATATCAAGTAAGGATGCACTGCGCTTTTTATCTACACCAAACTCATCACTGATTTCTTTTGCAATCGGACCTGCCATAACAATGGCAACTGTATTGTTGGCTGTACAAGCATCTACCAAAAGGGATAATGCAGCAATACCGAACTCGCCGCCCTTTTCCCCTTTAATCTTACTACGGATAAAGTTAAGGATACACTGGATTCCGCCGTACTCCTTAACCAAAGATACGATGCAGGCAACTACTATGGAAATAACGGTAATATCGTACATTCCCATGACACCGCCGATGCTCTGTCCGTTTACTTCTCCACCGCCTACTGCTAAGAAAATCTGATTCAGGGCAATGGTTCCTGTTCCCACACCAACGATTAAGGAAACAATGGTTCCGCCGATTAATACGACGAATACGTTTACACCAATTAATGCTCCCACTAAAACCAATACATAAGGAAGAACCTTTAATAAATTGTAATCCAGATTGCCGCTTGCTTCATACTGTCCGTTCATGGTAAGCACGAAGAAAAGTACAATGGTAATAATGGCTGCCGGTAACACAATTAAAAAGTTTTCCTTAAACTTATCCTTCATCTCACAGCCCTGTGTCTTAACTGCCGCAATGGTAGTATCGGAAATCATGGATAAGTTATCACCAAACATAGCACCGCAAACAACGGCACCGATACATACTGCCATCGGGAATCCCGTCTTTTCACTGATACCCACTGCAATCGGTGCTAATGCAGCAATGGTTCCCATGGAAGTACCCATGGATACGGAAATAAAACAGCCAATAATAAACAAACCTACAACCGCAAAATTAGAAGGTAATACGGAAAGACCGAAATTAACCGTACTCTCCACGCCTCCGGCAGCTGTTACGGCACCGGAAAATCCGCCTGCACATAAGAAAATCAAACTCATGGTAATAATATTTTCATCACCAACCCCTTTGGCAATTACGGAAATCTTTTCGTCAAAAGAAAGACCCTTATTCTGGACAAATGCCACTGCCAAAGCAATTAAGAATGCCACAATGGTAGGCATTGCATAAAAGTCACCGGTAATCACACCGGAACCTAAGAAAATTACTAAAAATACCAAAATCGGTAACAGAGCACTTGCTCTTCCCTTGTTTTGTTCGTTACTCATACTGTCCTCCCCTAATTCTAGTACTTTTGTACTTATAATCATACCACTTTTATTATACATTTGTATATAATATATTTGGATTTGCCATTTATGCCTGCAAATCAATTACATACCGTAAAAATATGCGGATAATCCAATCATATCCTCCCCGTCCTTTGCTCCTGCCGTCTCCATAGCCGAATGCATGGCAAGCTGCGGCAATCCGATATCTGCCGATGGCATTGACAGATGGGACATGAGCACATTACCAAGGGTAGAACCTCCCGGCATATCCGAGCGGTTGGCAAATGTCTGTAGGGTAAGTCCGCAACCATTGCATACGTCCTGTAAATATGCCATGGAATAGCCATCCGTGGTGTACTGGGCATTTCCTGCCTGTTTCACTACAATACCACCATTCAGGTACGGTTTATTGGTCACATCCGATTTTTCCGGATGATTCGGATGCAATGCATGGGCATTGTCTGCCGAAATCAGGAAACTGTTCTTTACCGCCATCCTGTATGGGACCGGTTCGGCACCATCGCTATGGTTCCTATTGCATACATAATCCCAAACATCCTTACATACAGAGGCAAGAAAATCACTGTCTGCTCCCTGACCGGTTCTGCTTCCCACTTCTTCATTATTGAATACGGCATATACCGGAATATATTCCCGGGGTTCACTTTTTATAAAGCCCTGTAAGGTTGTATATACACATTGCAAATCATCTAATCTCGGAGCGAGTAAAAACTCTCCCTCCAAGCCGATGCGCCGTCCTTTTTCTCCGGAATATAGGAACAAATCACTTCCTAATATGGCATCCTCTTCCACCGCCAGTTGCTCTGCCATATGTGCTGTTATGCGGCATGCTTTGTCTCCCGAAACCAACGGGAGCATATCTGTCTGTGGGTTGTATTCAAACCCTTTATTGATTTCCCTGTTAAAATGGATGGCAAGATTAGGAATCACACAAGCGTCCCCACCTAAATCCACAAGCATGGACACCAGCTCATCATCCTTTTTTACAATGGCTCTTCCCGCAATTCCCAAGGGTCTGTCCAACCATGCGGAGAGAATCATACCTCCGTACTTTTCCACATTTAACTTAACATATGCTTCGTCCACCGCTATCTCCGGCTTTGTCTTTAGCTTAAAACAAGGCGCATCGCTGTGAGATGCCATGATGTGAAAGCCCTTTGGCATTCCTTGCGGTATCTGAAACGCAAGTATGGACGAATCGTTTCTGACATAATAAAACTTATTCTGTGAAGCATCCTTAGGAAGCTCCCCTTCAAAAAGGGCTACAAACCCTGCCTCATTTAATGCGTTTTGTATATTAGCCACTGCATGATAACAGGTAGGACTTTTATCAATAAATTGTAATAATCCGTTTACTTCCATTACAATCCCTCTTTTTACATGATAATAATACTGGTGCAGGTAATATCACCGGCAAGGTCATAAATCTTACCTGTGGTCAAACCTACCACCTTAGGACGCATAATGGCTTCTTCGTAGTTCTCAACCACGCGGGCACGCTCCCCGTTACTCAAGTCCACATTGGAGCCCACCGGATACAGGATAACACTACCCATAAATGCCCTGAGGGAAGAAATATCCAACTCACTGGTCATGGCCATAAGCATTTCCACCGCGTCTCGCGGAGAGAATCCATGCTTATACGGACGCTCCGTAACCAATGCATCGTAAATATCCGCCACGGAAATAATCTTAGCAAACTGCGAAATCTGAGCCGCCCCCACTCCCACAGGATAGCCCTTACCGTTGCTCTTCTCATGATGCTGGAGAACTCCCAGCTTAATGCCCTCCTTCAGGTTCGGTTTGTCCTGCAAAATACGGTACCCGTATACGGAATGCTGTTTCATAATTTCAAACTCTTCATCCGTAAGTCTTCCCGGCTTATTCAGAATCTCGTTGGGAATCTTTGTTTTTCCAATGTCATGTAACAATCCGGTAATACCGATGTCGTAGATTTCATCACGGGATAATCCCAGCTTTTTACCGATTATCATAGAGATGGTCGCAACATCCACACTATGCTTAAAGGTATACTCGTCACTGACCTTCAAATTATTAATGTCTACCGCTATCGCATCGTTCTCATCAATGGCAGTCATCAGGTCATTGGTAATATCCCTTGTCGTATCTGCAAACTCCGCCGCATTGGAATTGTTATACAAATAGGAGATTCCCTCTGCCACACGGGCACGCACCACATCCGTAATATTTACTTTCGCACGATCGGGAACTTTTAACTTTTCAATTTTTTCCAAGGTAGCAGGTGCAACATTCTCATCCCCGGTAGAAGCTACGGTTTCTTCTTCACCTTCTCGGATATATACACCGGATACTCCAAGCTTGCGTAATCCATCAATCATGAAATCATCTAACAGCGCGCCCCGTGCAATCAACACACGGTTGGTGCCGTCAATGATGGACTGGTCGATTTTCATACCACTTTTTAAAAGCCTGGTCGCCACAAAATAACGTCTTACCATAAGTATCTCACTATTCTATCGTTGTATGCTTAAAATTCATAATCTACTTCTTCATCATGAGGCTCAAAAAAGAACTCAATCTTTTCTCTGGTAGTCGCAACCGAGCCCTGAATCATACCGGCACTTCCGCCGCATTTTGCTCCAAGAGCGTCCCTCAGGTTCGCCGCTACTGCCATACAATCCTCTACTGCGCTTCCCAAAATGAATTGATATCCGACGTTATCATTACCGGTAAATACTGCACAAATACCGTCATGATACTGCACCAGTTCATTTACCACATTGCGCATAATCGGTGTGTCCAGCTTGTCTTCAAAGACAATCACATCCTTTTCTTCCAGAGGAATCTGAACCACCTTGGCATACATCATCTGCTGCTTCATCTCCCCATTCTCAAGCTTAAGAGCATGGGCAGTATCCTTCATCTGTGCTACACGCTCCACAATATTTTCCTGATTTGTAGATAATAAATTGGTAAGCTGTGAAACCACATCCAGACGCTCACGGAACGCCTGCAGTGCCCGGAAGCCGCATAACATATTGATGCGTACACCGCCTTTATAATTCTGTACGCCCATAACCTTAAGCATCCCAATCTCACCGGTACGCTTTACATGGGGTGCACAGCAGGCACATACGTCGTATCCCGGAATGGTAACGATACGCACATCCCCTTCAATCTCTATCTTGCTGCGGTACTCCATGGATGCAAGCTCCTCTTTGGAAGGAAATCTCACGTCTATCTCAATATTCTTAGCAATGGCTTCATTGACCTTCCACTCAATATCAGCTATCTGTTCTGCCGTAAGGACACCGTCAAAATCCATGGTCACGCCGGTATCACTTAAATGGAATCCTACATTATTAAATCCGTATTCCCTATGAACCGTTCCCGAAAAAATATGCTCACCCGAATGCTGCTGCATATTGGAAAAACGATGCTGCCAGTCAATCTCTCCGTGAACCTCACTGCCTTCCTCAATCGGCTGGGATAATGTATGGGTAATCACATCCTTATGAATCTGAACATCCAATACCCGGATATCATTAATCGTTCCCTTATCCGGACTCTGACCGCCCTCCTCCGGGAAAAATAAAGTCTTGTTTAACACAACATCATATGCCTTGTGATTATCAAAGGTTGTCTCCTCGCAACAAAGTACGATGGCATCAAACTCCGTGGCATATGGAGTCTCATAATATAATTTGCTCATTCTTCTGTCTGCATGAATATGTAACTCTTATGTAGTAACACATCTACTGTTACAAAATTCCCCCTCCATACTCTCCTTTTATTCTTGTAAAAACACATACGTATATTATA
>JAZSEL010000087.1:0-3900 GCA_045531685.1 Lachnospiraceae bacterium
AGGCGGAAGAATGCCGTGGTTCTGGAATAATGATGATTTTTTCGATTTGGAATACAATTCGGATCTCATACTAGGAAGATGTTTCGTTGACAAAACAGGGTGTAGATTTCGAGAAGGTGATGCATGGTAAGACTATGCCAATGGCAAGAACGACCCGGTAACCACCCTGTCCGCTGTTGTAAGCGACGGCCAACTTAAATGCCAGTGGAAGGTAACCTACACTGCAGACGAGGATGATGCAGATAGCCAAAAAGAGCTTGCAGAAAAAGGCTACACCTTGCCAGAATATGCCTTTGTGGTGGAGTGCGGTGGTGCCACCAGTGGGGAAAGTGGAGTGCTGGAGGTGCGGGGATGGATAAAGACTCAATTTAAGGATAAAATGACTGGAGCACCTATTGCCAATCGTGGATATACGATATATTTATCAGATGGGTCACGAATCAAGGGGGATTCTGATAAATACGGAAACGTTGAGATTAGAAATTTGAGACACGGCGAATATTTCATTATTTTTGAGGATTAAATTATGTCAGATACTATAAATACAATCACAGACATGATGGTTAACGATACAGGTGTTTTGTATTATGCCAGTAAACTGTTGAAAGAAAATGGTATAGAAATTACTGGGAGAAATCAATATCAACTATTGGTGTGGTTTGAACGAAATAATAAAGAAAAAATACAAAATCACCTTATAAAAGGAAATACAATAATCGTAAGACCAAAAGAAAGAGTTGATTTTTTAAGGATATGTTCGTTTAAAATAACATTAAATGAAACAGAAGAAGTTCTGCTTGACAATAATTATTGCATGGAGTTTGCAGATATGTTTATTTTCAAGTCAAAAAAACAACCTGGATTTGATCGTCATATAAATTTGATGCCTGATATGAAGTTTAATGACAAAACTGATGCAGATATCTTGAAGATGGGAAAAGAGTTTAAGAGTACTATCGATGAATATAACAAAACAATGACCCGAGAAGTTTATTTTGCAAATCCCACTGCATTTAAGCATTTTAGAATCGGAGAGCTGTGTCATATAGGTTATATGAGAGACTTGCTTCAAACCTGCTCCTTCTTGAATTTTAATATGAGGAAGGTGAATGAAGCTTTACTGCAACATTTTATTGATGGTACTGGAGAGGACTATGAATCCTCCGCCCTCACTCATGAAGTGCGGAAAAACAAATCAACCGTTGATTATGTAGGATATTCTATTTCCGCAATTGAGAGGCATTTGAAAGAGTACTATGGGGATATTTGCCAATTAATCAATGAGGATGTTATAAACACCGAGTTTCAGAAATCTGTTGCCTTTCCTAGTTTTGAAAACCCTTTTACAGGCTTGATGATTGCGATTCATGTTACACATGGCAATAATATTGAAATCACAAATGCCAGAATTGAAAACAATGTTTTTAAATGCAAAATAAAATTTGACATTTTCGATCATTATGGTTTGAATGCAGATGATCTAGATTGTTCCAAAGCAGGAATAAAATTTATATCATTGGCCGGATTCAGGGCATGGTATTACTTACAACATTCAGTAAACTATGAAGGTAAATTTAAGCCATTTGTAACACATGCCATATTTTATGAAGACTTTGAGGTCAGATTATGAAAGGAAAGCTATTTTTCTTACTGACCTTTAGTATAATTCTTGTCAGTTGTGTCAAAAGGCAGCCAGAAATACGGGCATTGGATTTTAATGACTATGTTCCCTGGGTTGACGGAGACACAAGGGAAAAATCTTTTCTCGTCAAACATCCTCCTGCTGATATAGCGGACCTTGAGGTATATCTGTCTGACTATGTACAACAAATACTTTGCGATGAATTCATCCATCAGTCTATAACCATGATAACGGACAAGTTTCCAGCTGCCAAGGAAAAATACATCGCCATTGTATTTTATAGAGTCTCCGAGGAATTGCCATGGACAATGGATGAGCAGTATACTCCCCCGCCTAATTTTGGGGATGGGAATCCAGTTGACTTGATAGGTCATTTCATATATGACATCCATACTGATGAAATGCGTTACTCATTTGTTTGCAAACGGAAGGCAGGTATTTTCAATTATGGGGAAATAACAGAAGAGATTACAGTTAGGAGAATGAACCTCGACTACTGGGTGAGAGAGGAGATTTTTAATGCAAAACAGTAACGTCAAGGGGCATATTGTGGAGTCAGGGATTTTCCTTGTAGGTTATATGGTTTCCTCTTTGGTAGTGCTTTGGGTGATTGGAAACAACTCCTCAAGGAGTACAAAAGCATGCTAAATTTAGACAGTATAAATTTATTGAAATTTCATCAAGTATATATAATTCATATAAAAGTAACTATTCATCTAGCATAAGATATAGTGAAGCTGGTCACACAAGTACTATGACTCATACCTCAACGGAAACACATATTCATAAAGATGGAAAAATTCGTTATAATATACCAGCAGAGGTATTTAAGGATAATTTAACCGCAACTGGTGATTTTCAATATGATACAGATGTATCAACTGCTTATGGACTAACTGCAACACTGTCTGCCGGAGAAAGTATTTTCTGGAAGTTATCTAAAACCAAGACTTTGATAAATAGGTAGGATTATGGAGAAAAAAATATTGTGTTTTGTTTTCTTGTGTTATGTAGTTATTCCTGTTTTTTGTAATATTAAATTTACTATCAATGAATCTTTTTCAATACAACAGATAGAGCCAAAAGAAAAAAGCATTGAAGTTAGTACACAACAGATCTTATATTCAATTGAAGGTGATTCTATAATAAAACATGAATTAATTGGTGAATATGATTTCGTTTCAACTTTTCAAGTTGAAAATGTTAATAATACTTTTATATTAAATTATGTAAAAGATAATACTGTTAAAAAATTATATGCAATAACTTTCAAACCTCAAAATAAAGTTTTAATTAACAATACAGATATATATTTGTTAAAGAAAGAAAGTTATTTAAAGCTTTATCATGATTTACAATCTAATAAAAATATAGTTTCTATATTTCAATTTCTATCGTCTTGTCATTATGTCTTTATCGATGTCAACTTACAGAATCTGCCTTTTCATTTTTATACGTATGAATATGAAATTTTAGAAGGTTTTTTTTTAATTCAAAGTCCTGATTCTAATTTAGAACTAATACATACCTTAAAATATAAATCTGATAAAAATGGAACTGTTAGTATTAGTAGTAACTGCGCTGATGAAAATTTTATAGGATTAAATTATGAGATTAGCTTTAAACCAAGTAAAATATCAAATGTAACTATCGAAATTAAATACTTTGAAAGACGATCAGGAAAATATAATGTAAATTTTGATTATAAAAAAAATACTATAACCGTGCATGGAGAAAGTATTCATTCGTATTTTACAGATGTGATTAATTATTCATCTGTTACAGATGTACTGGTCTCGGAATGTGTCAATTAGATGTCGCATGTTTCTTCAGAAATCATGCTAATTTTTTGTCCTCTGGGTTTAAGATTTCCTGTTCTTTGACAATAAATTTTTTGGTTTTGCGTTTGCTCATTGATTGGAGAATTTTTTTTGCATTGGAAAGCGTCTCGTTTCTTGCCACAAAAATCTGATAATGCAGGAGGAACACACTGAAGAGAGTAGGAAACTGTCTGCACTCGGGCGTGGTGGAAAAAGAAATCACCGGAAGGAATGGGGCAAACCCTTGTGCATGAGATAGGCCATCAGGTTAGAATGGTGCCTGGGGAAAGGGCCTCTTCAGGGCTTGCCCAGGGGAAGCACCACTACCTTGGGCTTGGACACGTAGGCAACCACTGTCACAATGGCTGTGATTTGGAGGATGACATTGACAAGAAAAATAATAAATGGAATGATAACGCTCGTGAAAAGTCTAGGTGT
>JAZSEL010000091.1:0-12335 GCA_045531685.1 Lachnospiraceae bacterium
CAGAAATATTACGAAGATATGTATAATAATAAATAGATGTTTTAGTTGACATTGGTGTATGTTGACGTGAGGGTATGTTCTGTGCAGGCTTTCGTAAAACGTCGGTGCTTAGCGAGGTTTTAACGAGCTTAGCAACCGTTACGTTTTGCGGGGAGCGGGAGCGTGCCAAACAGAATATAACATTTCCCGTCCGCACAAGAGAGAGGACAAACAATGAAAGGTATCATTTTAGCAGGCGGTTCGGGTACAAGATTGTATCCGCTTACAAAGGCCATTTCCAAACAGATTATGCCGGTTTACGATAAACCGATGATTTATTATCCATTGTCAACATTGATGCTGGCAGGAATCAGAGAAGTTCTGATTATCTCTACACCAAGAGACCTTCCTGTATTTGAGGAACTTTTGGGAACCGGAGAACAGCTTGGTATGCATTTTGAATATGCCGTACAGGAAGTTCCGAGAGGACTTGCGGATGCATTTATCATTGGTGCAGACTTTATCGGCGATGACAGTGTGGCATTGGTTCTTGGAGATAATATTTTCTATGGACAGAGCTTTTCTAAGCTGCTCCGTGAAGTGGCATCCCGCGACAGCGGTGCTACCATCTTTGGTTACTATGTACGTGACCCGAGAGAATACGGGGTAGTAGAATTTGATGAAAACGGTAAAGCATTATCCATTGAAGAAAAACCGGAACATCCAAAGAGCAATTATGCGGTACCGGGACTCTATTTCTATGACAATGATGTTGTGGAAATTGCTAAAAATGTGAAGCCTTCCGCACGTGGAGAAATCGAAATAACCTCCATTAATAACGAATATTTAAGAAGAGGAACCCTTCGTGTTGAGACTATGGGAAGAGGATTTGCGTGGCTTGATACAGGCAATCATGATTCCTTGTTGGATGCGGCTGATTTCGTAGCAGCATTCCAGAAACGTCAGGGCTTATACATTTCATGTATTGAAGAAATTGCGTATAAGCGTGGATTTATTACAAAAGAACAGTTGTTAGAATTGGCAGAGCCGTTATTAAAGACGGATTACGGCAAATATTTGGTAGAGGTTGCAAATGGACTCTAAACTGTTGCGGATTGCGGCACTCGTTGTGACTTTGTTTGTGGGTACCGTTTTTCTGTTGATGCTCCTTATAAATGGATATTTTACGCCACCAAAAGAAACACCGGTGGTGATGCAGGAAACGGTTACTGAGGAGGACTATGTGGAAGAGGACGGAAGAGTAAAAGGTTCCGACCTTTCTGCATGGATGGACGACGATACGTTTTTTGATGTGGAAAAATCTGCCACATTGCAAAAAATTGAACAGGAAAGCAAGATGTTGACATTGATGACATCTTCCATCCAAAAGGATTTGCGTGTGCGTATTGTGGATAGCAAAGGAAAGGAAGTTTCCGGATATCCGTTTACCATAACCGTCGGAGATTTGGGTACTTATAAGGACGCAGACCGTGACGGTGTTATTTATATAGGGGATATGAAGCCGGGTGAATATGAAGTCACGTTGGAACAGACCGGTGAATTTATTGTGCCACAGGAAGCTCTTACGGTAAAAGTTAAGGCGAACATTGATTATGTGGCTTTGGATGATATTTCTTACCTGATTAAAACCGAAGCAGAAATCGATGCGGCCAAGGAAGATACGGCAGTAAGGGATGCGGCTTTGGATACGGAGGGAACCAAGGATATCAAGCGTCTTAAAGATGCTAAATTTGGTATTGATGTTTCCAAATGGAACAAAGAGATTGATTGGGAACAGCTTCGAAAAGAAGGCGTGGAATTTGCCATTATCCGTGCAGGATATCGTGGTAGTTCCAGCGGAAGTCTGGTGGTGGACCCGTATTTTGAACAGAACATAAAGGGTGCGTTGGCAAACGGCATTGATGTGGGAGTTTACTTTTTTACCCAGGCAATGGACGAGCGTGAAGCAGTAGAAGAAGCCAGCATCGTATTGAGTCTGGTGCAGGGCTATGACGTAAGTTATCCGATATTCATTGATTCGGAAGGAGCCGGCGGTAACGGAAGAGCAGATAATCTGGATGTACCTACCCGTTCCAAGGTGTGTCAGGCATTCTGCGAGACCATACGCTCCGGCGGCTATACAGCAGGAATTTATGCCAGCAAGAACTGGTTGAATAACCGGTTGGATATTACCAAGTTTTCGGGAGACAATGTGATATGGCTTGCCGAGTACAAGGATGAACCGACGTATGGCGGCACCTATGGTATCTGGCAGTACACCTCAGCCGGAAGACTTAACGGTATCGAAGGCAGAGTGGATTTCAACCTTTGTTTCTGGGAGTTTGGCGATAAAACAGAATCGGATGGCGGAGAAGAAGACCCGGACGGACGGGAATAGAAAAAGCCGGATGTAAGATAGTGCACCCGGGATAAAAAAGAACAACGGCAGCGTTGTTAACAGATGGGAAAGGAAATAACAACATGGGAAAAATCACAGTGGAAACATGTGGGATTGAAGGCTTAAAGGTGATTACACCAAATGTAATCGGAGATGCCCGCGGATATTTTATGGAGACTTATCAGTACAACGATTTTAAGGCAGCAGGAATTGATGTAACCTTTGTACAGGATAATCAGTCTGCTTCTAAGAGGGGCGTACTCAGAGGACTTCATTTCCAGATTAATCATCCACAGGATAAATTGGTGCGTGTCATTAAGGGCGAAGTGTTTGACGTGGCGGTGGATTTGAGAAAGGATTCTCCGACCTTCGGTCAGTGGCATGGAGTGCTCCTCAGTGAAGAAAACAAAAAGCAGTTCTTTGTGCCAAAGGGATTTGCCCATGGATTTTTGGTGTTATCCGAATATGCGGAATTCTGCTATAAATGCAGTGATTTTTATCATCCGGGAGACGAAGGCGGATTGATGTATAATGACCCGGGAATCGGTGTAGAGTGGCCGATTACAGAGGATATGGAATTGCTCCTGTCAGACAGGGATAAGGTATGGGGTGGAATCAAAGAGTATAAAGAGACATATTTATAAGATTTTGCTCAAGTAAGATAAGGCTAGAGGAGTTCCTTTCATGAAAAAAATAAAAGAAATCCTGCCGTTTAAGGGTGGGATACCGAAGCCTGTAGGAATTGCCGCTTTCTCTGTAGTAATGCTTATTATGGCAGTAGTGATTATTTGCTACAGTAATCCTTTGGCAGACCCTTTTCAGGAAATGATAAAAAAGATTATCGCATGTGTGATTATTCTGATTGCGACAATAGTTTTCATAGTTTTATATGACAAAATAACCATACTTCCGGTGGAATTGTATCAGAGCCGTCATTTGATTTGGAAATTAGCGAAGAATGACTTTAAGAAGCGCTACGCAGGTTCCTATCTTGGTGCGGTTTGGGCCATGGTTCAGCCGGTGGTAACCGTTGCCATGTATTATGTGGTGTTTGATGTTATTATGGGTACGGGCGAGGCTATGATGCCGGGCAAACCGTATGTATTGTTTTTAACAGCCGGGCTGGTTCCGTGGTTCTATTTCAGTGAAGCCTTAAACAGCGGTACCAATGCCTTGTTGGAATACAATTATCTTGTTAAAAAAGTGGTGTTTAAGATTTCGGTACTTCCGATTATCAAGATTATTGCGGCTACATTTATCCATGTGTTCTTTGCATTGGTAATGCTTGTAATTGCGGCGGTTTACGGATACTACCCGAGTGTATACACCATTCAGTTGGTATATTACAGCTTTTGTTTATTCATATTTGTGTTGGGGTTATGCTATTCCACATGTGCCATTATGGTATTTTTCAAGGATATCGGACAGATTATCAGTATTTTGCTCCAGATTGGTATGTGGGCAACCCCGATTTTATGGGATATCAGCAGCATGAACAATACCGTGCAGATGTTTGTAAAGATTAATCCTCTCGTTTACATTGTAAACGGATACCGGAGTGCTATTTTTGAAAAATCCTGGTTTTGGGAGGATTTCTATTCCACCATGTATTTCTGGATTGTAACCGTGGTGGTATTTGGTGTGGGAGCACTTGTATTTAAGCGTTTAAAGGTACATTTTTCGGATGTATTATAAGCATGGGGCACTGGTTGGCTAATAGAACAGTGGCTCTATGCCATAGATTGTAACCATAAAAGGATTGGAAATGGAAGAAAAGAAGATAGCGATTTGTGCAGATCAAATCACAAAAATATATAAATTGTATGACAAACCTTCCGACAGAATGAAGGAGGCTCTGGGACTGAGCCGTAAGAAGCTTCACAAAGAGCATTATGCTTTGCAGGGAGTGGATATGACGGTTTATCAGGGCGAGACCGTAGGTATTATTGGTACCAATGGTTCCGGTAAGTCCACCATTCTTAAGATTATCACAGGAGTTTTGAATCCGACGAAGGGTAATCTTATCGTGAACGGACGTATTTCAGCCCTCCTTGAATTGGGTGCCGGATTTAATATGGAATACAATGGGATTGAGAACATTTACTTAAACGGAACCATGATGGGATTTTCCAAGAAGGAAATTGACGAAAAACTGCAGGATATTCTGGATTTTGCAGATATCGGAGATTATGTATATCAACCTTGTAAGACATATTCCAGTGGTATGTTTGTACGACTTGCATTTGCAGTAGCTATTAACATTGAACCGGAAATTTTAATCGTTGACGAGGCATTGTCCGTTGGTGACGTATTTTTCCAGGCAAAATGCTATCACAAATTTGACGAATTTAAGAAGATGGGTAAAACCATTTTGTTTGTAAGCCACGATTTAAGCAGTATTGCCAAGTATTGTGACAGGGTTGTATTGTTAAATAAGGGGCACAAACTGGGCGAAGGCACACCAAAGGACATGATTGATGCCTATAAGCAGGTATTGGTTGGACAGTACGAGGTGCCGGAGGAAGAAGATTCTTTGCTTGAAGATGAAGATATTAATGAGCTTGCTGCAGAGGTTTCCGATGGGAAAAAGAAGCGTAAGAGCGCGGCTAAAACAAGTGCTTCTAAGAATGCAGAACTGTTGGGCGTGAACCCGGATGCTCTTGAATATGGTACCAAGGCAGCGATTATCCATGATTATTATGTGACGGATAAGAAGGGGACCAAGTCCAGTGCCATCATTAAAGGAGAGGAATTTACTCTTCATTATAAGGTTAAATTTGAAGAAGACATACCGGCCCCGATTTTTGCTTTTACAGTAAAAAACGTACGCGGTACAGAGATTACGGGAACTAACAGTATGTTTGAAAAAGCCTTTTTATCCGGTGTAAAAGCGGGAGAAGAAAAGGAAGTTACCTTTACCCAGAATATGGATTTGCAGGGGGGAGAGTACTTGCTTTCTCTGGGTGTAACCGGTTATGAAGGGGAAAAATTTGAAGTATACCATCGTTTATACGATGTCATTAATATTACGGTAGTATCGGACAAGGATACGGTCGGATATTACGATATGAATTCCAAGGTTGTAGTGAAATAGGGATACGGCTTGTGAATTTTGGAGGTATGGGAAAAGTGGATATGGACAGATTTGAAAAGATTGGCAAAGTTACACTGGATTATGAGTATTATCCCGGAGAGGACTATTATTGTGACGGGCTCGTGGAAGACGAACTCCTTCATATTACGAAAAATCATGCACCGGCAGAGTTTCCGGCTCTTATTGAAGAGCGGGGAAGCTGGCCGGTGTTGTATCATTTATCCTCACAGCGTGAAAATATCGTAAGCTGGCTTCCGATTACGGAGGATATGAAGGTATTGGAAGTAGGAAGCGGTTGTGGAGCTATTACAGGGGCATTGGCAAAAAAAGCAGGAAGTGTAACTTGTATTGATTTGTCACGCAAGAGAAGCCTGATTAATGCCAACCGTCATGAAGATTGTGAAAACGTGACCATCAAGGTGGGAAATTTTAAGGATATTGAGCCAAAGCTGGAAAAAGACTTTGACTGTGCCCTTTTAATCGGTGTTTTGGAATATGGAGAGAGCTATATTGGTGGAGAGACCCCTTTTGAAAGCTTTATTAAGACAATCCGTAAGCATGTAAAAAAAGGTGGCAGTATCATTATTGCCATTGAAAACCGCTATGGTATGAAATACTGGGCGGGCTGCAGAGAGGACCACAACGGTGAGTTCTTCAGCGGTATTGAGAATTATCCGGAAAAAAGCTGTGCAAAAACCTTCTCAAGGAAGGAATTGGAGAAGATATGCAAGCGTGCGGGCGAAAAGAAGGTGTCCTTCTATTATCCATATCCGGATTATAAGTTCATGACAACCTTATATTCGGACGAAAGACTCCCATTAAAGGGAGAATTAACAAATAATAACCGTAATTTTGACAGGGACAGAATGAAGCTTTTTGACGAGGCGGCTGTCTTTGACGGCATTATAGAAGAGGGGTTATTCCCATTCTATTCCAACTCATACTTACTTGTGTTGGGACAAAAGCCGGATACGGAATACATCCGATACAGCAATGACCGTGCAACAGAGTATCGTATTGCAACGGAGATTGTGACGGAAGACGGACAGAGAATTGTAAAAAAACAGGCGTTATGCAACGAGGCAAAGAAGCATGTTGAACGGATGAAACCTATGTATGACCTTCTTACCAAACGATATGAAAGCGGTCGCCTTGTGGTAAATCCTTTGGTTGGTATAGAAGATGGATGTGCGAAGTTTGCTTATGAAACAGGAACACCTTTGTCACAGCTTTTGGATGAGCGTTTAATGAAAGACGATATCGATGGATTTATTGAATTATTCTTTGAATTTGTTGATAGAATCAGCGAAAATGCCCAGATGCTCATTGCGGATATGGACATGGTATTCTCCAACATTTTAGTGGATGGGGATACTTGGAAGTTATTGGATTATGAATGGTCCTATGAGAAACAGGTTCCGACCAAGGAATTGGCTTTCCGTGCGTTGTATTGTTATCTGTTAGAGAATGATAAACGCAATAAATTTAATTTTGATTTAATATTAAAACAACTTGATATTACGCCTGACGAGGCAGACGGATATCGTGAAAATGAAATGCGTTTCCAGAAAAACGTAACCGGCAGACGGATGTCCATGCCGCAGCTACGTGAGTTAATCGGTGGGGCAATCATTGTTCCGCAGAAGTCCCTCCTGGCAAAAGAGGAAGGGGCCGAAAAGAAACGCGTACAGATTTATTATGATGAAGGAGAAGGTTTCTCAGAAGTAAATTCCTTCTTCTTATCCCAGCCATACGATGCTTCGGGAAGTATGACAATAGAACTGGAATTACCATCTACTGTAAAGCAGGTGCGTATTGACCCGGCTATGCTTCCTTGTATCACCACAATAAAAGAAGTGGTGCTAAATGGAGAAGCATTACCGATAGTAGAGCCGAAGTGCATTGTTGTAAATGGCAAGGCAACGATTGATAAAGAAGGCGCTGTAGTAACCGCAACATTTGGAACTTCGGACCCTAACATCTATATTAAGGTGTCTGACCGTGTGAAGAGTACGGGCAATGCCTTCAGTGTGTCTCTTCAGACGGTAATGTTACCTGCACAGATGGCAAAATCTCTGGAAAAGGAATTGAAGAAAAAGATTCGTTTATGATTGGCATGGTGAAAAACGCCGTTAAGTCGGCATTGATACAGAGAAAAATTGAAGAGTATAATGCAAGACTTGATGCGCAGTTTGTTAGCTATGATGCGTGGATAAGAGACCGGGAAGCAGCGTTAGAGGATGGCAATGTTACAAAAAGCACAAATGCGACTGAGGATACTGTACAGAGGGTTGATTCTGTGGAATGCAAGGAAGCAGTTAAGGTCGTGGTTACTGAGTATCAGGAGTGTGATGGTTCTTTTCGTATCCCGTCTTCCGGTGGCAATGCTAACGATGTGGATTTTGCAAAAGCAGAAGGTTCCATCGATAACCGGATTGTTCTATTTGTAAATGGGAAAGAGCATCTGGCTGAGCATGCAGTACAAGTTGTTTCAGAATATTTCATAGCACATCCGGAATGTATCCTTGTGTATGGGGATGAGGATGAATGGAATTCCAATCGTACTGTGCGGATGAATCCATGGTTTAAACCTGATTTTTCTCCGGATACGTTGCTGTCCTATTTCTATTACGGAAATGTGGTAGCGGTGCGTGCAGATGCATTGCAGCGTGTGAATTGGAAAAAATCGGATGATTGCCTGATGAATCTCTATGATATGTGCTTGCAGGTATCTTTTCCGGTAAATAAGGGGGCAATTGGTCATGTGCAATACGTGCTGTACCATGCGGATTCCTTAAAACAGCTGTGTGCAGAGGATAAATATGACGCATTAAGAAAAGAAAATGCCGCAGAAGTATGTAAAGATAAAATATCGGTTGTTATTCCAAGCAAAGACCATCCGGAAGTGTTGGAAGTGTGTCTGCAATCCCTTGTAAATACTGGGGAAAATGAAAATTGTGAAATTGTTGTTGTGGACAATGGAAGCACACCGGAGAAGCAGAAGGGATACGAAATATTAAAAAATAAATTTGGATTTAACTACATTTTTGAGCCGATGGAGTTCAATTTTTCCCGGATGTGTAATCTGGGAGCAGGGGCAGCGACAGGAGATGTGCTTTTATTTTTAAATGATGATATTGAGGCATTGGAAGATGGGTGGATGTCTAAAATGTGCGCCCATGTTAAGAAAGAACATGTGGGTGCAGTAGGTGCAAAGCTGTATTATCCAAATTCCAAGACCATTCAGCATGCCGGAATTACCAATCTTCGTTTGGGACCGGTACATAAGATGCAGTTTTTGGAAGACACCCGTTCGTATTATGATGGTAGGAACCGGTTTGACAGCAATGTAATTGCGGTTACGGCTGCCTGCCTGATGGTAAGAAAAGAAGTCTTTGAAACATGTGGTGGATTTTCAGAGGATTTGGCAGTTGCATTTAACGATGTGGAGCTGTGTTTCCGTATCTATAAAAACGGATATTATAACGTGCAGTGTAATTCGGCTGTGTTATGCCACCACGAATCATTAAGCCGGGGAAATGACGAGACCACAGAAAAACAGATCCGTTTGCAGAGTGAACGCAGGAAAATGTATGCGCTTCATCCGGATTTGTATGGCGTGGACCCGTTTTACCATCCATATATGAATACACAGATTCTGGATACCAATTTTTCCTATGCCTATGAGTATCCGGCGGGAGAATCCATTGATGTCTGTGAGCCGAAAGTATTAAAAGGCGGTTTACAGCAGGAATGGTATAATGAATGCCTGTTAATCAGTATGGAGTATGCGGCGGATTTAACCGCATGGGTAGAACATCCGGATAGTAAGGGAAATGAGTTGTATTTCCAAGGATATCAATTTGTAATTGGCTCGGATAATGCATGTTTTAGGCGTTCTGTTCTGCTAAAAAATGTGGATAACGAAGAAGTTTGGGAGATTCCGTGTGGAGAAAACTTCCGTCCGGATTTAAACGTAAATGTACCGGAAGGAAATGTTTCTTTGTGTGGTTTTGCCCTTGTAATAGAAAAAAGCAGTTTGCCTGCAGGAAAGTATCAGGTTGGCTGTATGGCAACAAGCCTTGTTGGAAGACAGAGGCTGTGCCGTTTTGTGAATAAGTTTGTAGAAGTGTAGAAGGATACCTGCATACATGAAGATGGGCATGACTTGTGAGTGTCTATCCGGAATGTGAGTGCTAAAAGAAAATAATAGGAGTGTTCTCGATGGAAGAAATGAACTACCGTGACGCATACGAAAAAGAACATTTAAAATGTGCAGAATATGCGGAACGCATTGCTCAGTTGGAAGAAGAAAAGGATTATTTACAGTTTCGTCTGGATAGAATCCACAACAATTCGTTGTGGAAAGCTACGGGTGGATTACGTAAGACCATGCATGCCGTTAAACGTCAGACAGACCGCATTAAGAATTGTGGCGGTCCCCGCGGCGTTCTTGCTAAGATTAAGTATAAGCAGCGTGAACGTGTTGCCATGACCCGGCATGGTACTGCCAGTTTTCCGAGCGAAGAAGTAAGGAAACAGCAGCAGGAGACAGTGTTTGAGAAGAGTGTAAAAATCAGCATTCTGGTACCCCTTTATAATACTCCTGAGGATTTCTTACGTGAAATGATTGGCTCCGTGACTTGGCAGACCTATCAGAATTGGGAGCTCTGTCTGGCAGACGGTTCCGATGCGGCGCATGAGTATGTGGGAACTATCTGTAAGGAATTAGCAAAGGAAGACTCACGTATTTTATACAAGAAACTTGAGAAGAATGAGGGAATTTCAGGTAACACCAATGAGTGCCTGAAAATGGCAACCGGAGAATACATCGGTTTGTTTGATCATGATGACATTCTTCATCCATGTGTCCTTTTTGAATATGTAAAGGCTATTAACGAACAGGGTGCGGACTATTTATATTGTGATGAGACCACCTTTAAGGACGGCAGCATCGATAAGATGATTACTCTGCATTTCAAGCCGGATTATGCCATTGATAATCTTCGTGCCAATAATTATATCTGCCATTTCAGCTGTTTTAAGAAAGAATTATTGGAAGGCATGGAATTGTTCCGTAAGCAGTTTGACGGAAGTCAGGACCATGATATGATTTTACGTCTTACGGATAAAGCAGAAAAAGTGGTTCATGTGCCAAAACTGTTATATTATTGGCGTTCTCACGCAGGCAGTGTGGCGTCCGATATCAGTGCCAAATCCTATGCCATTGAAGCGGCAAGAGGTGCTGTGGCAGACCATTTGAGAAGTCATGGATATCAGCATTTTAAGATTACAAGTACCCGTGCTTTTGAGACTATTTTCAAGATTAGTTATGAAATCATTGGTAATCCAAAGGTTTCTATTGTCATTGCCAATAAAGACCATGCAGATGATTTGAGAAGATGTATTTCTTCCATCCGTGAGAAATCCACGTATGACAATTACGAAATTGTAGTTGTGGAAAATAACAGTACGGCGGATGAAATCACAGCGTATTATAAAGAACTGACAGAGGACAAATATAGTGTAACCATGAAGCATGGGGAAACGGTTTCTTCCGATGACGGAGTGGTTAAGATTGTAAAATACGAGGGTGATTTTAACTATTCTGCCATCAATAACCTGGGTGTAGAGAATACTACGGGTGAGTACATTTTGCTTCTTAACAACGATACACAGGTTATTACCGTGAATTGGATGGAAGAATTGCTTATGTATGCACAGCGTGAGGATGTAGGTGCTGTTGGCGGCAAGCTCTTTTACGGAAACAAAACCATCCAGCATGCCGGCGTAGTAATCGGTCTTGGTGCTCATCGTACTGCAGGTCACACCCATTACGGACAGAGCCGTGAGAATCTGGGATATATGGGAAGACTTTGCTATACCCAGAATGCAACCGCAGTAACCGGTGCCTGTCTTATGGTAAAAAAAGCACTGTATGAAAAAGTGGGCGGACTGGATACCGGCTTTGCAGTGTCCTTAAATGACGTTGATTTTTGTTTGAAGCTTCGTAAAGAAGGATATTTAAATATCTTTACCCCATTTGCAGAACTGTTCCACTTTGAATCTATTTCCAGGGGCTTGGATGATTCCGGAGAAAAAGCACAGCGTTACAATAAGGAATCCGAAGTGTTCCGCAATAAGTGGAAAGAGGAACTGGAAAAGGGAGATCCGTACTATAATCCGAATTTCTCTTTGGACAGAAGTGATTATTCGCTGAAGATTGAGGCATAAATTTTTTTATAATGTTAAAAACACGCATATGCGAGTTTTTAGGAAGTATTATTGGAGGATATGGATATGGGATACAAAGACACATATCAATTCTGGTTGGAAGATGCCTATTTTGATGAAGCAACCAAAGCAGAATTAAAAGCAATTGAGAATGACGAAAAGGAAATTGAAGACCGTTTTTACAGAGAATTGGAGTTTGGTACCGGTGGTTTGCGTGGTGTAATCGGAGCCGGAACCAACCGTATGAACGTATATACAGTCCGTAAAGCCACACAGGGCTTAGCTAACTATGTGCTTAAGCAGGGCGGTGCAGATAAGGGAGTAGCGATTGCTTACGATTCCCGTTTTATGTCTCCGGAATTTGCAGATGAGGCGGCACTTTGCCTTGCGGCAAACGGAATTAAGACTTATGTATTTGACGCACTCCGCCCAACACCGGAATTGTCTTTTGCACTTCGCAAATTGGGTTGTATTTCCGGTATTGTAATTACAGCCAGTCATAACCCGCCGGAATATAACGGCTATAAGGTATATTGGGAAGACGGCGCCCAGATTACGGCACCAAAGGATAAAGAGATTATCACTGAGGTAAAAAATGTAACGGATTATTACATGGTAAAAACCATGGAT
>JAZSEL010000014.1:0-12425 GCA_045531685.1 Lachnospiraceae bacterium
TTCGTTTACTTGTGTGCTGTGTCTATTCAGAGCCTAGCACTGAACTGTTACTTTTATACCTGATTTTATTATAAAAAATAGGTTTTTTTTATGCAATTGAACTATTTGTTGTATACATTGCAAATCTTGCGGTTTCCTTGCATTTTACATTTCCAATAGAAGAAAAAGAAAACTCCCCGCATCCGGGGAGTCCTCTGATATTCTTTATTCTACCGGAAGCTTGAAATAATTCTTGGCATTGTAGTAGGAAATATTAGAAACAATTTCCCCAAGCATTTCAAAGTCTGCCGGATATTCTCCGTTCTCTACCCAGTTACCGATTAGGTTGCAGAGAATCCGTCTAAAATATTCATGTCTTGTGTAAGATAAGAAACTCCGAGAGTCTGTTAACATACCGACAAATCCGGATAAATTACCAAGATTGGCAAGGGAAATCATCTGGTCCTCCATGCCCTGCTTGTGGTCGTTGAACCACCATGCACTGCCCTGCTGAATCTTCGCTACCGCAGTAGAATCCTGGAAACATCCGAGGATTGTGCCGATTGCCTGATTGTCATTCGGATTCAAACTATAAATTACCGTTCTTGGCAATTCATTGGTTGCAACAAGCGCATTCAGATAATCTGCAAGCTGTGCACTCGGAGCAAAATTGTTGATGCAGTCAAACCCGGTATCCGGACCAAGCTTATCATACATCAGCCTGTTATTATCCCTCTTACAACCATAGTGAAGCTGCATACCCCAGTCAAGCTTGTGGCACATCCGGCCCATGAACACCATAAACGCGGTCTTATAAGCCAGCTCTTCTTCTCTTGTTACAGTTTCTCCTCTCATTCTCTTTGCAAAAACAGCCTCAACTTCTTCCTCACCAGCCGGAACATACATCACATATTCCAAGCCATGATCCGAAATCTTACATCCGTTTTCAGCAAAAAATTCCATACGCTTTGCAAGTGCCTCCTTAGCATCAGCAAAGGTAGCAATCTGCATTCCTGCCGCCTCTGCCAGCTTACCCATATACTCTGCAAAATCCGGCTTTTCAATATTCATAGCCTTGTCCGGTCTCCAGGACGGAGCTACCACTACATTGAAGCTATCGTCTTCCTTAATCTTTTTATGCCATTCCAAAGAATCAATCGGGTCATCTGTCGTCCCGATAAAACGGACATTACTCTGCTTAATAATATTGCGTGCACTCATGGAAGGCTCCTGTAATCTGGCATTACAGATATTCCATACCTCATCCGCAGTCTTGGCATTCAGATGTCCGTGATAACCAAAATATCTCTGCAATTCCAAATGGCTCCAATGGAACAATGGGTTACCAATTGCCTTTCCCACACATTCTGCCCATTTACAGAACTTTTCATAATCGGAAGCATCCCCCGTAATGTACTTTTCCTCCACACCACAGGAACGCATAAATCTCCACTTGTAATGGTCGCCTCCCAACCATACCTGGGTAATAGTATCAAATCTTCTGTCCTCTGCAATCTCCTTTGGATTGATGTGACAGTGGTAATCAATAATCGGTGTCACAGCCGCATATTCGTGATACAACTTCTGCGCTGTAACTGTCTGTAAAAGAAAATCCTTATCCATAAACGACTTCATAGTAATACCCTCCATAGAAATAAATTCTCCATTCATTATAGCACACGAAAAAAAACGTGAACAACAATTATTATTGTGTTCACGTTTCCAAATCCATGCAAAAATAGGTAAATCAAAAAATGGTTCTGCCCTCAAATATGTTTAACGGCTCTTAGAAGATAAGCGGTATCCCACACCCCACACGGTCTGGATATATCTTGGCTGCATATACTCCTGCTCAATTTTTTCCCGTAAACGGTTAATATGCACAGCAACCGTTGCCGTATCCCCAATGGCTTCAAAGCCCCATATCTGCTCATATAAGGCCTCCTTGGAAAAAACCACATCCTCATTTTGCAATAAAAACAAAAGAAGTTCATACTCCTTGTGGGTAAGGGTAATCTCTGCGTCCTTTACATAGCATCTGTGAGTGTCCGTATTAACCGTGATGTCTCCCAATACCAAAATAGAGTCCGTCTGCTCCCTACTCTTAAGAAGGCGGTGATATTGTGCAAGATTGGCCTTAATTACGGCAATCATTACATTCGGGGATGCATCCTTGTCTATGTAATCGTCTGCACCCATGCCAAGACCCCGGATTTTCTCCGCCTCATTTTCATGTGGTGTAATAATTACAATCGGTATGTCAAACATCTTACGCAGCTTATGGCACAATGCCACTCCATCCATATCCGGCAATTCAATATCCAATAAAATCAAATTATAGGCTCCCCTGACCGCCTCCTGCAAGGCTGTCTTGCCATCCTCGCAAATAGTAGCTTCATAGCCGTTAATTTGTAAATAATCTTTTTCGAGGGATGCCAACTTTGCATCCGACTGAACAACAAGTACATTCATGCCCTAATCCTCAACATGCCTCTTTCTTTACTCATTTTCTATATTCATCCGGTAGCCTATGCCCAGCTCATTGGCAATATATTTGTTTTCTCCCGGTTTTTCCCCTAATTTTTTCCGGATATTTGCCATATTCACCTGCAATTTTTTAATGCTGCCGGAATCCGAATATCCCCATACTTTTTTATTGATTTCCGAATATGTCATTACCTTTCCCGCATGCATGGAAAGAAGCTCCAACACATTGTACTCTGTCTGTGTCAGCTTAACCTCCTGACCGCCTACGGTAATACGTCTGTATTCATAATTAATCTCCATATCTGCTACCGAAAACCCATCCCGGCCCAGACTCTCGTCCTTTTCTCTTCTCCGGTATCCCCGCAATGCTGCGCGGACTCTTGCCAACAATTCATTGGTTCCGAACGGCTTGGTGATGTAATCATCCGCTCCCAAATCCAGAGCCTCTACCTTATCCTTTTCATGGGTTCTTGCCGAAAGAACCATAATTGGGGTATCCGAAGTTTTGCGCACTTCCCGGATCACTTCCACACCATCGATGTCCGGGAGACCCAAATCCAAAATGACCAAATCCGGCCTGTGGGAAAGATACAGGGTCTTTCCGCTTAACGCCGTATTCGCAGTAATTACCTGATATCCATTGGTCTCTAAAATCGTCTTAACAAAATTGCAAATATTGATTTCATCTTCTATAATCAGTACCTTAAATTTGTTATTCATCGCTTTCTTCCCCCAAATTCAGAGAAAATGAAAAGCAGCATCCGCCCTCCGGTCTGTTCTGTGCTGATATGGAGCCTTCATGCGCTTTTATAATGGACGCACACACGGATAACCCGATTCCCATACTATGCTTCTGATTATCAACCGGCATGTCCTTCTTTTCGTAATATCCTGTAAAAATAGTCTTCAGACGTTCTTTATCGATTCCGCATCCGTCATCGCAAACGGCAAAAACCGCTTTCTTGTCCCTAACTTTAACAGACAGTGTTAACTCCGTCATTCCGGTTGCATGCTTTACCCCATTTTCCAGGAAATTGAAAAGAACCTGTTCGATAAGAACCGCGTCCATAGGAATCACAATAAAATCATCCGGAATCTCCACCTGCACCTTCTGCGCCGGATATCTCTTTTTAAAACGAATGAGAACCGTATCAATCAACTCTTCCAAAACCGTAGCAGTCTTAATCAACTTAACCTCACTACTACCGCTATGTATCTTTGTAATGGACAGCAGATTTTCTACCATACCGATGAGCCAGTCTGCGTCCTCATTGATTCCGCTTACTAATTGCAATACCTGTTCCTTGGACAAACTGTCATACTTATCCATAATGGCAGAGCTGGAGCCATAAATGGTAGTTAAAGGACTGCGCAAATCATGGGAAACCGCACGCAATAAATTGGCACGCATTTTTTCTTTTTCACTCTCTGCCTTTTCCTTCTCAGAATTCATAACCTTTGTTACCAGACCGCAGGTCATGGCAGAAATAGCAAGCATGATTACTGCCGAAATCAGATTTTCCGGTATGGTAAAATTGAATTCAAAGTAAGGAGACGCAAATACAAAGTTCTGTATCAATACACTTAGCATGGAGGCTATTAATCCATACCGATAACCATCCGTAACCAAAGAAATCAAAAAGACTGCAAGTGCAAAAATAGCGGGTATCAACGTATGTATTCTGAGAATATACGACATACCCAGGCAAAGGAGAAAGAATACCACTAATATACTTATGGTCAACAAAAGATTCACTGAGACCTTTTTATTTCTTCTCATATAAAAACCTCCATGCTCATTAGAATTTTAACACGTAAGCGGTAAAGAAACGGTTAAGATTATATAAAAATCCGGGACAGGGTCCCGGATTTTCATGGTTTTACTTTACTGTATATCATTTTTTGCCACGCTACAACCGCTTTGTTCTACCGCAACTCAAACAACTGTGTACATACAATATTTAACTTGGAAAAACTTTCACTGGCAGGAAGGGAAAGCTCCTTATTGGCTGCCGGATCTGCCAACTCCTCATATCCCACACGGATGTAGATATTCGTGGAATATTTATCCTTAATACCGGCCTGATTACCCAGTCCGATATCTGCATAGGAAAACATTGCCGTATGCATGGAGTTATTGGTCAATCTCGTTGCCTCTTCATCCGCCTTTACCACAGAACCGTTTACTTCCACCAAACGCCTTACACTGCTTGGGATTATCTCTTTATAATATTTACCATCCAGGTAAATATCATAATTATTCGCAGCGCCATCCACATAGTACTTTGCATACAAGCTCTCGTTAGTCTTTTGCAAGTTAACATTGGTAGTATAGAAATGAACCGGAAGTTGTTCCTCCAAAAAGCCACCGCTTCCGTCATTCATATTCGGGTCATAAGGAAGATACTGACTGGTAATGGTTGCTGACGTCTCCCATTCGTTCTCCTTATACATAACGCGTGGTGCATGCATACCGGTACGATAAGCGGCTACCAAGGTGTTTAAGAATAACCGTTTCTCTTCCTGACTGGTTACACTTCTGTGCCCACTACCGGTATAGGTAATATTACCCTTGTTGAAAATAAAGTAATTGTTTCGTACATCCTTTTCTACTGCCGTATAGATAGAGTCCTTTAAATTATCATCGTTTCGTTTATCCAATGTATACCACACCACAATATCATCGTTGGTGTATTCATCCCTACTGTCTGTATCCAGATTCAGCTGCATATACTGAGAATGGGTACCGGACACATTAAAGTTTTCCGAAATCTTATAAGGATACTCCGTAATCTGTCCTCTGTTTACCTGAGACACTGCAACATTTCCAAGATTCTGGTGATTTCCCCATGACGTATATTCCCAACTCCAATCCATAACGGAGGATGCCCTTCTGGAGGTCTCGCCATATGTAGCGTTTTTCCTATAACTATTGTTTGCCAAAAGAACGTTATTTAACGCCATCGGTTCATATCTTTCTACCGAGCCGCCATTATGACGTATCGTGTCGGTATATTCTTTCCCTTCCAATAAAGCAGTATCATATACGGATTGATAAAGATACTTATCATCCGACGGAATCGTATTATATTCCGCCATAATCCCAAAGCGGTCCATACCCTGAATATCCCTAAGATAACGGTTTGCATACCAGCTCCAAGTCTTTTCACTGTCATCCGTAATATTAAAACCACTCAAGTCATGGGTAAATAAGATACTTCGTCCGGAAAGGGCATATTCTCTGATAGCGAGCATGGCATCTACCGTATTGGCATCCGGACTACCTGTACTGCTACCTTCTCCAATCTTATAAGAATCAAAGAATCCCATAACCAGCATATCATACTCTTTTAAGTATTCCGCATGCGTTTTATTACTGAACGCCGTTTTACGCACAAACTCTTTTGCGGATATTACTGTCACATCAATCCCAAAATCCAGCTTGGAGTCCTTATAATAGGACTGCATGTCCTTATCCGTTTTCAGGTTCAAATTTGTATTACCGTCTGCATTAGTAATCTGCAATATCTTAATCTGAGGTTTTTCCCCTGAATGCGGCACAGCCGAATACCCTTCTACCGCACTTCGAACCAGTGCCCGTTCACTGACTTCATCATATTCCTGACTATTCTGCTCAAATACTAATTTCCATGCAATAAAACCGGTATATCCTTCCGGAATGGAACGGGATATTTCATAGGTGTGTCCCACACTCAAATGGTATTCTCCACTTTCATCCGGTATTTTTTCACTGCCTCCATCTGTAATGCGAAGACCTGTCAGTGCCTCGTCTTCCGAATAACGTCCATCGGCATCAATATCTACATACAATCTGCAGTTATAGTTCGTATTTGTCAAATCTACTGCCGCATCATTTCTTAACTTAATCCGATATTTTAACCGGTAAATACCATCCGAATCCATTGGCAGGTAATCGGCCACTCCATCGCCCTCATTATACATAACCGGTAAATCTGCCTCTGAATACTCCAATGTCAATTTGGAAATTCCCATATACCTACTGAATTTCTCCCGGTTAGCCACCGCAGACGCATTCGTACCCTCAAATGCACTCTTAACATTTACATTTTTTCCAAAATATCGATACGCTCCATCCACCTTTTTTAGGATGACATCATTTAGCAATTTATACATGTTAGAGGTTTTATCAATCTTTTCCTTATTAACCGTATAAGAATCCCCAGCCTTAATTACCATTTCATCCGATATGATAACCGCATATCCTGCTTCAATATATTCCTTCAGTTCACGGACCTTATCAAAGGTAATATCATTTCCGGACATTCTGTAGCTGCCACGAATATACCGGTTATCCGTATTGTTAATGATACCGCTATTCATGGTTATCTGATCTCCCACATGAGTATATACAAGTCCATTCATGTCCGAATCGTTATAGACAGTCTTATCTGTCTTAACTCTTCTTCCGTTAACAGTATCAATCTGAGTATTCATGATGGAAGTATCCATTCCCAGATAAATTAGGTCATAATTTTCATTGATATCCTCTATTTTGCCGATATATTCCCTGCTTCCCATTATGGTTACAGACAAATCATCCGGGTTATCTTCAAACTGCGGTGCCAGATTATCCATAATCCATCGCTTTTTATCCAACTTCCCATCTGTCAGACAAATACTATCCGCTTCAATGGTATTCACATTAATACTATTTCTGCTATCTATATTTTTATACCAAATATCCTCATATGCGGTAAGACCATGCCGTTCCTCACTGCCCTCGTAGTAATCTTCAAAATCATACGGTTCGAGGTCAAGCACACGCAAGGTAGTCTTCGTCACATTACGTCTGTCCCCATAGTTGATAATATGGCGGATAGCAGTCGCCATAGTCACCTTTTCATCAATCAGTTCATCCTTACCCGCTACTTCACGATAGAAGTTTTCATTTTGGATTTCTTCTATAAGTTCTGTAAAACCATGGGCAATCTCTGTATCGGCAAAGATTTCTTCCGCAAAATCCCCACTGACTACCCGACTCTTATTAGCACTGTCATAGACAAATACATTACCGTTTACAAAAGTAAGTACACCGGTATTAGCAGGCTGCTTCATGGTCGCATCCAAATCCTGAATACTCAAAGAGCTGATTGTCTTACTAAGTCCGGCATTGCCAAGTGGTTCCAGAATATCCTCATGCATCAGACATGCTGCCATTTTGCGCAGGGTAATGTCATTGCCATCATTGGTATATAAGGAGCAGTCCAACGCTACCGGAACACCCTCCGAAGCTTTTCTTAGTACCGCATTGTAAATATTCTCTGTCTTAGCAAGCTTACGGATGTCCTCTGCGGACATGGCATAATTGGCAATGGTATAGTCATCCATATATCCATGGAAGTACTCACCGGTTCCCCAATTTGCCCTACCCATGTACATAACTGCGCCATTGCTGCTTAGAATATCACTAAGCGCCACTTCACTTGTTTTTCTATCCACTTCCTGACCATTGATATATAAAATGGTTTCTTCTTCTGTGAAAACGGCCGCCACATGATTCCAGTTACCTATCTGTACGCCGCCCTGTGCAGAAGCCGGTCTATCCTGCGGAGTTTCACTATAATAACGTTCCGCACTAACTGTCTGGCTGTTCTGGAACACACCAATGTATTTTTCGGAACGATACTCCTGTGTACTATCATTTGGGGCTGCATAAAATGCCCAGTCCGCTCTTCCGGTTTCTGACGGCTTCATTAAGAAGGATACGGTCAATTCCGTTGCCCCCTGCAAATTCCCAATACTTAGCTCCAGATGGTCCGTTCCATCCAGATACAATGCTTTACCGCCATCCCTGTCCACACGTTCCGGGCTTCCGCTACCGGTTACACTAACTCCTATCTGAGAAGCAGGATTTGTTTGAGATGTCTTGGTTTCTGCATCAAAGGAATCGTCAAAATCCAAGGTGGAAACCCACTTGCCGTCAGGTATGATAATATCCGCACCCTCTTCTAAGGAATCATATGTATTCCCATTGGCATCTGCAAAATAAATCAAATCCGCCTTATCCAAAAGCTCCTGTGTCAGTTCGGACATGGTCACAGGCACCACATCAATACTCATGTCATCAAACTGTGACTCTTCCAAATCAAATACATATTTCTTAAACCATTCCTCATTGACAAAACCACCTTCATAGGAAACCGTATCATATACTTCCTGTGTATAATCCGCACGGAAGGTAAAGGTTCCGTCTGTTGGGGCATATGTATATGGTAGACTGGTGTCATTGTAAGTGTAAAAAGTCTTGCCGATATACTTGGCTTCCTCAGGATGTTCATCCAGATATTCTTCTGATTTTTCTTCCTGATAACCACCACTTGGACGAATCATCTCCCCATAGGAAATTGTGGAGCTCATATCCCCATCATTTGTCTCTTCTATTCCGGAGATATAGTAATAGTACTCTGCATCGGTATCTCCACCGTCGGCTTCCTTTACTACTACATAGCGCTCTCCGTTTTCAATCTCTGTTATGATATCATCAATATCATCCAATCGAATGGACATACGGTACATTTGTCCAATCTGTGTCGGCACAAAAATCCCCTTTTTCAGCAGTGCACGCACCTGATCATCCACTCCCGGGGTACCTGTTGGGGTACTATTGTCCCCTTTTTGATTTTCAGACCCTGAATTTGATGCACCAGGGGTCTTATCGTCACCATCTTGATTTTCAGACCCTGAATTTGGAGTTTTCGTGGTCTCTGTACTACTCCCTGGGGTCCCAGACCCTTCACTTGTCTCTCCGGACCCTGCATTCGGTGTTCCCGGGGTCCCTGTACTACTTCCTGGGGTCCCAGACCCTTCACCTGACCCTATAGACCCTGAATCTGGAATGTCGCCCTCACCAAGAATCTCATCTCCCTCGCCGGAAACTTCTTCTCCTTCTCCGAGAATCTCGTCTCCCTCACCAAGAATATTATCTTCGTCAAGGACTTCTTCATCTAAGACTCCCTCTTCTTCCAAATTAGGACGACGGAAGCTAAACATAGCTACTTCTGCTTCACTTTCTAACACGCCTACATAACTAAGTACCGTCGGAACGCCATCCTCGGATTCTTCTACTTTAAAAATCAAGTCTCCCACTTCTAAGGATGTGGTCCACTCCACCTCAGATTCATCGTCTTCATCATCCGAGTCACCGTCACCATCGCCCGAATCTAAATCATCATCTCCATCGCCGCCATCTTCCGGTTCTTCCTCTGTTACTCTCTCATATTCAATCTCTTCCGTAACCCAGAACTGCGCATTATACACATCATCTGCAAGTTCAACCGGCATAATCTCCGTATCCTCTAATACAGAGAGGGTCATTTTATATTTCTTTACATTTCCCAGCTCATCTTCCTCGGCTTCCTCACTCTCAAAGGTCGAAAAAGACATATATTCACGATACAGAATTTTGTTGCTTCTGTTAATCTGCTCTAAAGTAGCTTGTCCTTCTCCCGGCGTCACATCCTCTGCAACAATTTGAACCGGTGTGTAGAGCTGTGTGCTGTCAGTGGGCTTATAATCCCCACCGCTTGCTGCTCTTTCAAAGACACCACGGATATCCACACTCTTTTTGCCGTTACCCGGTTCGGCATACGCAGAATACGATACTGCATCTTCAATTCCCAAATCCTCTATTCTGTCAGCTGCATTGGATACTGCAAATTTTGCTTCTCTTTCGTCACTACTAGGCATGTCCTTAATAGATTTACCGGATGCATCCACCGGTTCTTCCCCGGCTACCAGATAGCCAAGAGCAGCATCTTCCATATCCGGAAGAATTTCCAGAATAACAAACGGATTTTCCGTACTATTGTCCTGAATAATCTTTTCCACACCCGGTAAAGTCGGTCTTGCCATTGCCTGATTGGTAGTAGCAAGTATGGTCCCTACTGCTACTACTCCCGCCAGAGTCAGGATAAATGCACGCTTTATGTACTTTTTCTTTCCTTTTATACGAAAAAACATCTATCTGCCTCCGTTATTCTTTCGTAGGTTCATAAAAATCATAATCTATGGTAAAACTCTGTATATTACTATTCTTACGGTTTCCGTTGTTATCCTTTATTGTAATAAAATAGTCCAGATATACCGGTCTGTCAGGAAGGTTCTCCCAATATATCATCTGTTTACTAAAGCCACTTGCCAGTTCTGACGTTGGAAAAATACTGCTCGGGATGCCTACATAATCGTTACTTAGCAAAATTCCAATCTGATTTTCAAAGGAATAGTTGGCATTCAAGGAACATCCCTGTGTATTTCCACCCTTTATATACAGGTTTTTACAATTAATGGTAAACCATCTTCGCGTAGGACTATACTTAGCCTCTTCACTACCCTTTTTTTCATTCTCCCAATACCAATCTTCGTAACGAAGCACGGTATCTTTTAAAATCGGTTTGTCACCATCCCAATTTAATACAGAACCACCAATATTCTTTCCATCCGTTAATTCAATGTTTACTTCCACCGGATTAATAGTTACAATCTGTGACGTTGCAACTAATTCCTTTCCCTTTTCATCCACAGCAGTTCCATGAATCATAACTTTAAAGGTCTTTGACCAGTTAAGGGATTCCGCACAGTTAAGGGCAATGGAACGCCTATTTGCCGCAGTCTGCAGCTCGTGTTTTACCTTCCCCGAATCATATCCACCGGTCTCCGATAGAGAAATCAATTTAAATTCCGAGTTTGCTACATCCGAATTCCACTTCGTAGAATCCTTATCATAATACGGCTCTACCTTCCAATGATAGGTATAGCTGGAGTTGGTTGCATTCTCAAATACCATGGTTGGGAATACATATCCTCCACGAGGCACGGAAGATGCCACTGCAATCCTTACCTTTGTTCCTGCCTTATATTCCGGAATATCTTCTGCTTTAATTACCACTTCATTGGAAAGAATCACCTCTCCTTTGGAATTTCTCTCCGTCGCCTTAGCCTTTATGGTAAACGTATGACCATTCGCTTCTGTGGTAAGAACTAAAGTTCCTGTTTCTGCATGAAAAACACATCCGTTTGGTAACGAATCCAATCCTTCCCATGTAAAAAGAGAATAATCACTTTCAGGATCTTCATTGGTGTAGTACAAAGTCGGCACCAGCGTATACGTATGTTGTCCGTTTCCGATAACCGGTTCACTGCACTCCAATGTGGCATTTACTGCATAAATACCGGTATCTTCTATCTGGATATTGATATAACAACTCTTGGTTCCATCATCCACACTGGTAGCACGCAGTTTGAAAATATTACTCACCTGCGCTGTAGCAGCTACCGTAACCATACCGTCTTCCGATACGCTTACCCCAGCAGGAGCATCCTCCAAGGTCCATTTCACGGCATAATCTCTGGCACTTTCGTCACTGGCAACAACAGTGGCACTATACGCTACCGTTACACTCTCTCCGTATTTACCGATAACATCCGTCTCTCCGTTGGCAAACTTCTTAGTGCCGCGACAGATAGAAATACCCTTAATAAAGCTGTCTACCTTCTTAGCCTCTTCCCCCCAGATGGTGTCTACCATATTGCTGACAACAAGGCGGTTTCTGAGTGCCACGGTTTCTTTTACATTTTGTTCTTTTTCTCCCACCTTAAAGGTGAGTTCAAGCTGTACCTTATCTTTCTTTACTCCGGTCAAATCCACCGCAAATTTAGTTACATTTTCCGACAACACTTTCAAATCCGTAACGGCAGCAAAGCTAATCTCCGATACGTTGTCAAATTCACGGGTTCCAAAATACAACTTGTTCTCCGATTCCACATAGCGGATTACCGTAACCGGATAATAAGTATCGCTTCCTACGGTTTTTACGGCACCATAAAGAGCCAGTGTCTGACTGGCAGAATCAAAGTAAATTCCTCTATCGGATTCCACCACCATATCCCGGACTTGATTCACTGCAAGCTGCTGCTCATAC
>JAZSEL010000006.1:0-4864 GCA_045531685.1 Lachnospiraceae bacterium
GCCCAGATAGCTCAGTTGGTAGAGCAGAGGACTGAAAATCCTCGTGTCGCTGGTTCGATTCCGGCTCTGGGCATTACCCGAAAGGGTTTTATATATATGCGGGTGTAGTTCAATGGTAGAACACTAGCCTTCCAAGCTAGATACGTGGGTTCGATTCCCATCACCCGCTTCTGCGGAGTGAAAGCTCTGCTTCATATATATGCGCGAGTGGCTCAGCGGTGGAGCATCTCCTTGCCAAGGAGAGGGTCGCGGGTTCGATCCCCGTCTCGCGCTTCAAGTAACACAAAAAGGACATCCGAAAGGGATGTCCTTTTTGTGTTATCGAGGCACATCCGTGCCTCGAAGGTTCGATGTCTCCGCTCCGCTCCGGTCGTCGCAAAGCCGATGTCCCCCGGACATCGTGCGACGTCTCGCGCTTGAGGAACAAAAAACGATACCGAAAAGGTGTCGTTTTTTTATTGTTTCAAGAAAAAAGGGTTGACAAGTAAGCAAACGCTTACTACAATATGGTTAAAAGTAAGCGCTTGCTTACCAATGAGATTATGAAGCGAAAGGAAAATTAGGAAAATGGAGATTAAGTGTGTAGTAAATAAGCATAGTGTTAGGAAGAATAACGCATTAAAGGTTAGCCAGAAAAAAGCTAGAAAGTATTATCAAGAAAAAATCTTTACAAAGGCGTCTAATGCAACCAAATTAAAAATCAGGAAGCTTGTTGATTTAGGGGAGGTGGATTACAAGGTTATCTCCGATATAGAATTATCGGAAAAGAAAAAAGAAGTAGAGATGTCAAAAGAGGAACTGATTAAGCTTTGTAGAGAAGGTGGACTTACCGGACGAAGTGGTAATGGATTTGACGTTTCAAGAAAACTTGAAGCGTTTCATAAGGATGGTGGGACACTGATAATTAACGCAGTAGAGTGCGATCCGGGGCTTGTTACCGACTCATGGTTATACAGAAACAAGCAGAGTCTCATACAACAAGGTGTCATGATTATTAAGAATGCACTTTGTCTTAATAAGGTAATACTTGCGACTAAGGAGCCACTTGAAAAAATAGATGCAATACAACAGGTAAAAGTGATTGATCGTTTCCCAATGGGATATGAAAACTATTTGATTAAATACGTGCTTGGAATCACAATTGCGAATGATGAGTTGCCGCAGGATAGAGGAATTATAGTGATGAATCTTCAGACAGTAATTGCCATTGCAGAATTGGCTCGAAATGTTATGGCAGGTCAGTATAAGTATATTACAGTCGAAAATCTTTTTACTGCTAAGGCTAAGGTTGTGCGTGTTTGCATTGGGGATAGTGTACAAGAAATTGTTGAAAGATGTTTTCCTCAAAATGTAATAAATTATAGTAATATTTATGCAGGGAGTGGAGCATTTAATTGTCATGAGATAATAGAGGGGGAACGAATTCAGGACACTACCGGATATATTGCCATAGGAGAAATGCCGAATTATGAAGGGGCTGGGAAGTGTAAAGGCTGTGGAGCCTGCACGAAGAATTGTCCGGCAGGCGTGGTAGTGCATAGGATTATTCAGCATGTAGATAAAAATGGGATGAATATGGCAAGTAATTGTAATGAATATAATGCTACAGCTTGCATAGGCTGCGGAGCTTGCACCTATGGCTGTGTGGCTGGTAAGGATGTTCGAGAGGTTGTAATATGGGCAAAAAAGGAATTATCATAAGAATTCTTATTACCCTTACATCATATTTTGCATACCCATATTACGTGGAATATGTGATACAATATAAAATATAATTCTTTTAAAAAAGGTGAGGAAATGACAATAAAGACTACAAAAGAAAAAATAGTATTTGAAGCATTACAGCTTTTTTCTAAGGATGGTTACGAGGCCACATCGACGAGAGCCATAGCCCGTAGTATCAATTGCTCAGATGCGGTGATATATAAGCATTTTAAAAGCAAACAGGAAATACTGGATACTATCGTTGAGGTTTGTTCCAACAGACTTATGGAAAAGTCAAGTCAGATTAGCATAGAGGAAATGTGCTGGAAGGATGTGGAGAAAATATGTCTGGATATGTTTGAATTCCAGACTACGGATGAGTGGATTGTTCCTTTTAGACGACTTTTGGTTATTGAGCAATTTAAGAATAAGGAACTTGGAAAAATATATAGAGAGGTTTTTATTAATAAACCATTGGAGAATATGGAAGTCATGTTCGAGACTTTGATAAAATTAGGGTATATGAAACCGGGTAATCCAATGGTGTATGCACTGGATTTATATAGTCCGTTCTTTATGTATCATACAATTGGTGGTGAAAACGGAGATATACTTAATAACCTGAAAGAACATGTTACTCTTTTTAGAAAGAATGTGATTACGGATGGAATTTATTTAGAATCAGATACAATTGGGATTGAGTATCCTTAATAAGAATATTTCAAAAGGATTTTTCGATGTGGAAAAATCCTTTTTATTTAGACCAAGAATAAAGTTTCGAAAAATGCTCACATATTCGAAACAAAGCAAAATAATACGAGAAATAATGTAATAAATGTGCTATTTTAGAGTAAGTAATGAAAAGGGAATTCATTTAGAAAGAGGGGAAATGAAAAAATGATTAGAGTTACAAACGTAAGCAAAGAGTTTGTGTCGGCGAAAAAGTATCCCGGATTGAGGGGGGCAATCAAGGGTTTGTTTTCAAGGGAAAAAGTGAGCAAGCTTGCGGTGGATGATGTGTCCTTTCATATTAAGAAGGGAGAGATTGTTGGGTACATTGGAAGTAACGGTGCCGGTAAATCTACTACAATTAAGATGATGACGGGAATCCTAACGCCAACGAAGGGGACCTGTCTGGTAAATGATGTGGACCCTTGTATTAACCGAAAGAAGAATGCACAGAACATTGGTGTAGTATTTGGACAGAGAACCCAGCTTTGGTGGGACCTTCCGCTGAGTGAGTCATTTACGATTTTAAAAGAGATTTATAGTGTAAGTGAGGAAGACTATAAGGAAAGAATGGAGTTCTTAAACAGGGTTTTAGGGTTGGAAGAGTTCTTTTCCCAGCCGGTCCGTAATTTGTCTTTGGGACAAAGAATGCGTGCCGATTTGGGTGCAGCTTTATTACATAATCCACCGGTTCTGTATTTGGATGAGCCAACCATTGGTCTTGACCTTGTGGTAAAGGATAATATCCGTGCGGCTATCAAGGAGATTAACGAGAGATATCAGACTACAGTTGTACTTACCACTCATGATATTGAAGATATTGAGGAGTTATGTAGTCGTATTCTGATTATCGATCAGGGTAAATTGATTTATGACGGTTCTTTAGCAGATTTAAAGGAAAAATATGGAACTACCCGTAAGGTAACCATGGAAGTGTCTGATATTAAGTCTGCAAAAAAGGTTGCTTTGGATGAGTATTTGCCTGTGACAAAGAATGATTATGAGATTAGTACAGATGTAATAAATAGTACGATTACAGTATCCTTTGATAAAAATAAGCTGCAGGTATCCGATGTGGTTGAGCAGATGATGAAGCACATGCAAGTGAAGGATATTAAGATTCAGGAAACAGAGCTGGCTGAAATCGTAAAGGCCATCTATAACCATACGGCAGTGTAGGAGGGCTTTTACATGAAAAATAAATGGAAAGTCTATCTACCTTTTTTAGAAAATCAGTTTAAGAAAAATTTGGCATATAAGGGTAGTTTCTATCTTTTTATTGTATGCAGTCTTTTTAAGCCGTTCATTTCTTATTATTTATGGATGGCTATTTACGGAAGTTCATCAACCGGAGTGTTGGGCGGTCTTACACAGGCGGAGATGGTAGTGTATGTGTTTATGACCTACATTACTTCTGATTTGGCGTTGATCGGTATTTCGGGAGAAATCTCCGATGGAGTCATGGAAGGCTCGGTTGTTATGACATTGCTCAAACCGATTGATTATCGGTTGAGTTTGATTTCTAAGGCATTTGGGGAAATGTTGTATCGCGTGATAGCACCAATTATATTTGTCTGGGTTGGTTTGGAAGTTTATAAGGTAACAGTACTTGGATTAGGTGTCACACCGCTTGCAAACATTGTGTTGTATTTGTTCAGTGTAGTTATGAGTTTCTTCATATATGTATTGTTTGATTTTTGCTTTGGAATGGTTGCGTTTGTCACAACCTATATGTTTGGAATGAATATGGCAAAGAATGCTCTTTTGGGATTCTTAAGCGGACAGTTGATTCCGATTAGTTTTTTCCCGGAAGTATTGCAGAAGGCATTTACATTCCTTCCGTTTTCCTCCATGGTTTACACGCCGGTCATGGTGTATTTGGGAAAATATACAGGAGAGGAGCTTGCCTTTGTATTGGGAAGACAGTTTTTCTGGATTATTTTCCTGTATGCATTAGGTAGTTTTTTGTGGAGTAGAATTACCAAGAGAATGATTGTATTAGGAGGATAAGCGGATGAAGACATTAAAGAGATATGGCCGCTTATACCGTGTATTTGTGGCACAGTTCTTGAAATTCATTGTGCAGTCAAAAGCAGATTTTTTGATTGGATTATGCGGATTTTTTTTGACACAGATTACAGGAATTGCTTTTCTGTATCTGGTATTTGAGCAGATTCCGGTCTTAGCTGACTGGAGTTTGGAACAGCTGATTTTTATTTATGGATTTGCACAGATTCCACGAGGAAGCGATCATTTATTTACAGATAATATCTGGATGATTGCATGGCGCTATGTGGTGAATGGAAAGTTTGATCAGTATATGCTCCGCCCTATGAATTTGTTTTTACAGGTGATTTTTGAAAAATTACAGCCGGATGCATTAGGAGAGTTATTGGTAGGAACTATTCTTATTGTAATTTCATTGGGAAAT
>JAZSEL010000038.1:0-3306 GCA_045531685.1 Lachnospiraceae bacterium
AATCCGCATACGATAAGGGTTGGGAACTTAGCAACCAAGCCTGTATTAAACCACTCCAACAATACCGGCACAAAGAATCCTACTGCAAGAAGCATAAGGAATCCTGCCAACAGTGAAAAGAAGCTAAGTGGCTTATACTCACGGAATAATCTGGCAATGGTAAACAATACCTTCATTCCGTCAGAATAGGTATTAAGCTTGGATACGCTTCCTTCCGGACGGTCACGGTATTCGATGAGTACGTTTTCTACCTGCATGTTGTTATTCACCGCGTGGATGGTCATCTCAGTTTCAATTTCAAAGCCCTTTGACATAACCGGGAAGGTTTTTACAAAGGAATAGCTGAATGCACGGTATCCCGTCATGATATCCTTGATATCACAGGTGAATAAGGTATTGATACTCTTACGCACCAAAGAGTTGCCCAAGTTATGGAACGGTCTCTTATTTTCTGTAAAATAAGTGGTGGAGAGTCTGTCACCCACTACCATATCCGCATTGTGGGAAAGTACCTTTTCTACCATCTCCGGAGCATATTCCATCGGATAGGTATCGTCACCGTCTACCATAATGTAGCATTCCGCATCAATTTCACGGAACATTCTGCGGATAACATTACCTTTACCCTGCATGTACTCGTGACGTACCACAGCGCCTGCCTTCTCAGCCAGTTCTACGGTTCTGTCAGAGGAGTTATTATCATATACATAAATAGTAGCCTCCGGAAGTGCTGCTTTTGCATCACGCACCACCTTTTCTACTGTCTTTTCTTCGTTATAACAAGGGATTAATACCGCGATTTTATCCATTCGCATTCTCCTTTTTCAATGTAATCGTCGGGAATCTATGATTTATACCAAACCATCTTTTCTATTATAATATAAATCCTTCGTTTGGACAACCAACATCTGTCAGGGTATCTGCCGGTCTGTCCATTCAACAACAAGGAATGCTACTCTTCTTTCCCTGCAAAGAACTCTGCTACCATAAACGGCCACAGTAGGAAAATAACATACAAGTATCTAAGCAGACAGAATGCCGGGGTGGCTACCATAATGGTTCCCCATAAAATCACAAGAGGAATCAGCCAGATGGCATTGGCCTTTCTGCCGCTTCGCACGTACTGAAGGATGAGCAGGCATACCATCCACATCTGCATCGCCATACTTCCCAAAACGCAGAGGATTGGTGCTTTTCTGCCGGCTAACATTGCTTTTTCAAAAAGAGGTTCTAAGGAAACACCTACTGTATTTTCAATCACATCAATCTGGGCTATTCCCCAGATATTTTCCGTACAGCCCTGGGTGCATACGGTATTGGTCGCACCAAAATGCCAGTAACCCAATGTCTGATGGAGATATGCCACCACGTATTCTCCAAAGTACGGCACCAGACCATGGGACCAGACTTTCAAAAATTCGCCCACATTGTCATTTAAAAAGTCATCGTTAAATTCTTCGTCAAATTTGTATGGGTCTGTGTATCCCGGCTGGTATACCTCTTTTACCTTTTCAATTGGCATTAATTCTTCTAAAAATGCCATATCTTCTTCGGAAAATTCTTTTCCCTCCCAAAGAACATAACCAATCTGCTGTAACGGTACGGAGGCTGCCTCTGCAAAGGACTGCTTATCAATATCAAGACTCTTAAATACCGGTCCCTGCCACAGCTTAAACAAACCGATAACGCAGACAAAGATAATCAATATCTGCTTCCAATACTTACGGTAAAGGAATAAGAAAATCACTGCCATTAATACGGAAATATACATTCCGTTATTGCGAAGCATGCAGGATAAAAGGAACAATACCGCAAGCTTTACACATTCCTTCGGGCGCGCAAGAGCTTCGCCCTTATTCTTAATCACGTCATAGATTTTCAGGCAAAGGAAAATCATAATTTGGGAAAAATAAACGTCCTTTGTCACATAAACGGAGTACATGCCGACAAAAGGATGCAATGCAAACATAAGCACCGCAAATGCCTTGCATAGCCATACCACCTTCATCTTGCAGATTCTGCTTCCAAGATACGCCAGCGTAGCCGCTAAAGATACCATCTGGATAAAGGTAAATACACCCATAGAAGCCGTAAGGGAATTCATAAATGCCGTAGCCTTTACCACTACCATCATAGCTCCCGTAAAGAGAATCGGATGATGGTTGGTCCATGGGGCGTCCCCGGTTATCATACTAAGGGACAGCCAGGTATCCTTCCCGCAATTTCCCGGGAAAAAGGTCAAATAGTACGGAAGATAGCAAATCAAATTCAGTATCCACAAAGCTAAAAACGGATGTGCCTTCATCCATGCTACAAACCTATTTGTCTTCTTTGCCGAAATACCTCCGCTTTCTTCAGAGCCATTTCCATCTTCCCATGCACTCGGATTTTCCGACTCACTCCTATTCTCTGTCACGCTCCACGTATCCCGGAACGCAAACAAAATCACAACCACTGCCGAGAAAAACAATCCCAGAAACGGATATAACAAAATATGGGTCATCGGCAACGGATGAAATTCATTATTGTAAAAATCTACCCGGTTTCCCACTACCACTGTTAATGCAAATACAAAACCGACTACAAAGGACACCTTCACATCCCATGCTGTCAGACTGCTTTTATTTGTCACAGAAGGATCTGCCTGCTGCCTGTTTTTACAAAGTACCTTTTCACAAAGGGAATAACCCTTAAAGTACACCACCGCTGCCAGTGCCATAAGGCAAGGAAGTAACACCTCTATGTCCGTTACCCGGTATTCATGGGTTAAGGCCATAGCCAGTCCGGTTAAATAGGAAAGCCCAAGAAGTATGATATTTCTTACTGTATTTTTATTTTGCAAAATAAAATTTTTCATAGTAACTCCATTATCGTAATTCTATATCCTATGTTAACTGTTTCCCCCGTTTTTCGCAAGATAAATGTATGCTAACCCATACCCTGTATGTCACAAAAAGTGCCAAACATGAAAAGTGTCCTGTCGCTTGGACAGGACACTTCCCCCTTTTACACTTTATATACTTTCTCTTATACGCATATGTCAGTGGTAATTCGATTACCTTCCCATTTTTTATAAGCAAGAACTACTTGCCAATCCTAGATAAGAGGAATGGGATAGCCGCCTCAAAATGCACCCCGTACCATTCTTTTTTCCCATCTGCCATGGTAAACCAAATACTCTCTGCCACAAATTCAGAAGCAATCTCTGTTGCTCCCTTCCAATCAAATCCATTCATCAACGCACCGGTAAATGCACTGGCAAAAATATCGCCGGTTCCGTGATAGCTGCACGGAAGCTTCTTATGC
>JAZSEL010000022.1:0-14017 GCA_045531685.1 Lachnospiraceae bacterium
GAATACCGGAGAGTGCGGATGTGATACATTTGTACCAAGTCCCGGTCTGGCAGGAATTAAAGAGATCTTTAACGCGAATAAGGAGGTGTAACGTATGTCTATTTGTCCAAAGAATAAATCTTCCAAAGGTAGAAGAGATAAGAGAAGAGCAAACTGGAAAATGAGTGCTCCTACATTAGTTAAGTGCAGCAAATGTGGTGCTTTAATGATGCCTCATAGAGTATGCAAAGCTTGTGGTTCTTACAACAAAAAAGAAATCATTGCACAGGATTAATTTTTGTAAGTACATTATGCCAAGGGTTATTTGACCCTTGGCTATTTTTTTAGACAGAGGGATTTATGAATATATTAACAGTCGACAATATTACAAAATCATACGGAGTGCGGAAACTCTTTGATAATGCCAGTTTTTATCTTGCAGAAGGAGAAAAGACAGGAATTATTGGAATTAACGGTACGGGTAAATCTACTTTATTAAAGATAATTGCGGGTATTGAAGAACCGGATGAAGGGAAGGTGATTAAGGCGAATCATTGCATGGTACGTTTTTTGCCACAGAATCCGGAATTTGAGGCAGACGAGACCGTATTGCAGGCAGTACTCCGTGATAACAAGAATATTGAGAATGAAATGATTATTGAAGCCGATGCCAAAAGCATGTTGACCAAGCTTGGGGTGACGGATTTTGAGCAGCCTTGCGGGCAGTTATCCGGTGGTCAGAGAAAGAGACTGGCACTTGTAGCGGCATTGCTCTCTACGGCAGAGATTCTCGTATTGGATGAGCCTACCAACCATTTGGACAGTGAGATGTCGGCATGGCTTGAAGATATGCTTAGAAGCCGTCGTGGTGCAGTTGTTATGGTAACTCATGACAGATATTTTTTGGACAGTGTATCGAATAGGATTATTGAGATAGATAAGGGACATATTTATTCTTATGATGCGAATTATTCCGGTTATCTGGAATTAAAGATGCAGAGAGAAGAGATGGAACTTGCCAGTGAACGTAAGCGTCAGAGTATTCTGCGTACAGAACTTGCTTGGGTAATGCGTGGTGCTAGAGCACGTTCAACCAAGCAGAAGGCAAGACTGGAGCGTTACGAGGAACTGAAAAATATGGATGCACCACAGCAGGACGGAACGGTAGAATTATCCAGTGCAGTAACCAGACTTGGTAAGACAACGGTGGAACTTCATAATATCCGTAAGGCATATGGGGAGAATGTATTAATAGATGATTTTTCCTATATTTTCCTAAAAAATGACAGAGTTGGTTTTATTGGTCCTAACGGAAGCGGTAAATCCACATTGATGAAGATGATTATTGGTCAGATTCAGCCGGACAGTGGACAGATTGAAATTGGTCAGACGGTAAAGATGTCCTATTACGCCCAGGAAATCGGTGATGATGTCATGGACCCGAATCAGAGGGTGATTGATTATATTAGGGATGTTGCTGAATTTGTGCAGACAGCGGATGGACAGATTAGTGCAGCAAGGATGCTTGAGAGATTTTTGTTTGCAGGAGAGGACCAGTACGGTTTGATTGGTAAGTTGTCCGGTGGTGAGAGAAGAAGATTACATCTGTGCAAGGTGTTAATGGAGGCACCGAATGTTCTTATCTTGGACGAGCCTACCAATGATTTGGATATTGCCACATTACGGGTGTTAGAAGATTATCTGGATACTTTCCAAGGGATTGTAATCGTGGTATCCCACGACCGTTATTTCCTGGACAGAACAGTACGTCGTATTTTTTCGCTGGAAAAGAATGGAGTTCTTGTTCAGCATGAGGGAAATTATACAGACTATGCGAATCGGAAAAAAGAATCGGATGGAAATGCAAATGCCGGTAAAAGCGTTAAGAGCCCATCAGTCACTAATTTAGGCGACGCAACAGCGGATAGTGATATGACTTCCGGTAAAAACTGGAAGGCAAACCAGAAGAAGAAGGTAAAGTTTACTTATCAGGAACAGAAGGATTATGATTCCATCGAGCAGGAAATGGCTGATTTGGAAGATAAGATTGCGGCTTTGGAAGCGGATTATTTGAAAAACAGTAAGGATTTTGTGAAATTGAATGAAATCATAAAGAAAAAAGAAGAGGCAGAGGCTCTTTTGGAAGAGAAGATGGACAGATGGATGTATCTGGAAGAGAAGGCGGCAAGAATAGAAGCCGGAGAATATGAATAATGGGATTTTGGTTTCCCGATTTTATAGGAATAATTTGCCTATGACTGACAAACAAATTCCAATATAATTCTTGCTTTTTATATAAGCCTCTTGTATAGTAAAGAAAGATGTGAAAAACTAGTCAAAATAATTCTTTTGATTAGGTATGAGGGAGGCTAATATGGCTGAAATGGTAAAGGTTGCACTGGATGCAATGGGCGGAGATAATGCGCCGGTTGAGATTGTAAAGGGTGCTGTGGAAGCAGTGCAGGCAACGGATAACCTTAAGGTATATGCTGTGGGGGATGAGACTTTAGTTAAGGCAGAACTCGCAAAGTATACATATGACCAAAGCAGAATTGAAGTGGTGCATGCGTCAGAAGTGATTGAAACAGCAGAACCACCGGTTAATGCAATCCGCAAGAAAAAAGATTCTTCCATTGTAAAGGCAATGATGATGGTTAAGAATAAGGAATGTGATGCATTTGTTTCTGCAGGCAGTACGGGTGCTGTGTTGGTTGGAGGACAGGTATTGGTAGGAAGAATTAAGGGTGTTGAGAGACCGCCTCTTGCTCCGCTTATCCCTACAAAGACAGGGTTCTCATTGATTATTGACTGTGGTGCCAATGTGGATGCCAGACCTTCTTTTTTAGTGCAGTTTGCAAAGATGGGTACCATTTACATGGAAAATGTAATGGGTATTAAGAATCCTAAGGTAGGCATTGTGAATATCGGTGCAGAAGAAGAAAAGGGAAATGCGTTGGTTAAGGAGACATTTCCGCTTCTTAAGGCATGTCCGGATATTAATTTTATCGGAAGTATTGAAGCAAGAGATATTCCATCCGGTCAGGCAGATGTTATCGTATGTGATGCCTTTGTAGGCAATGTTATTATAAAATTATACGAAGGTGTGGGAGCAACCTTGATTTCGATGGTAAAAGAAGGTATGATGACTACGCTTCGCAGTAAGATAGGCGGTTTGCTGGTTAAGCCGGCACTCAAGGAGACGATGAAGTCCTTTGACGCCTCTGAGTATGGTGGAGCCCCATTACTTGGTTTAAATGGTCTTGTAGTTAAGACACACGGAAGCTCCAATGCAAAAGAAGTAAAAAATACCCTGCTGCAGTGTATTACATTTAAAGAGCAGGATATTAATGAAAAAATAAGACAAGTAATTTCAAAAGAAGAAAATTAATAAGTAAGAGAGGTAAAAACAATGGAATTTGAAAAGCTGAAAAAAGTAATCGCAGAAGTATTAAGCGTTGATCCGGATGAAATCACATTGGATACAACATTTACAGATGATTTAGGTGCAGATTCATTGGATTTATTCCAGATTATTATGGGACTTGAAGAAGAGTTCGATGTTGAAATTGCTCCTGAAAAAGCAGAAAACATCAAAACGGTAGAAGAAGCTCTTGAAATGATTAAAAACGAATTAAACTAATCAAAATAATATTGAAAAGTGTGTAATTTATAAAGAGCCCGTAAGGGCTTTTTATATGACGAAGGAACGCCGGGGAACACGCGGCGTTCGTCGTTTTCTATAAGGAAGTGATAATGGTATGATAACAGGATATCCCTTGGAACAGTTGGAAGAGGTAATCGGATATCAATATAAGAATCGGGAATTGTTAAAGGAAGCATTGACGCATAGTTCCTTTGCTAATGAACAAAAAATTAATAAGAGCAGGGATTACGAACGCCTGGAATTTCTGGGAGATGCTGTTTTGGAGTTGGTTTCCAGCGAATTCTTGTTCCGGACACATCCGGACATGCCGGAAGGGAAGCTTACCCGGACAAGGGCATCCATGGTCTGTGAACCGGCCCTTGCCTATTGCGCCAAGGATTTGGAACTGAACCAGTATATCCGCCTTGGAAAAGGGGAAGAAATGACGGGAGGCCGCAACAGGGATTCCATTATTTCCGATGCGATGGAAGCGGTAATCGGTTCCTTGTATCTGGATGGGGGATTTGAAGCTGCCCATGCTTTTATTCACAAATTCATACTGTCTGATTTGGAAAATAAGATTCTGTTTTATGATGCCAAGACGGTTCTTCAGGAAATTGTGCAAGAGACTCCGCAGGGAAGTCTTCATTATGAATTGCTAAAGGAAGAAGGACCGGATCATAATAAATGCTTTTGGGTAGAAGCCTTTGTGAACGGAAAAGCAATCAGCAAGGGCAGTGGAAAAACGAAAAAGGCTGCGGAACAGCAGGCGGCATATGAGGCCATTCTGATTCTCCGCAAGCAAGAGGAAAAATAGATTTATGTATTTGAAAAGTATTGAGGTACAGGGGTTTAAGTCCTTTGCCAATAAAATAAAATTTCAGTTTCATAACGGAATAACCGGAATTGTAGGACCGAATGGTTCCGGTAAGAGTAATGTAGCGGACGCAGTGCGTTGGGTGTTGGGGGAACAGCGTATTAAACAGCTGAGAGGTGCATCCATGCAGGATGTTATTTTCTCCGGTACAGAGATGCGTAAGCCATTAAGTTATGCGTATGTTGCCATTACATTGGATAATTCGGACCATCAGCTTGCCATTGAGTATGATGAAGTAACGGTTTCCAGAAGGTTATATCGTTCCGGTGAAAGTGAATATGCCATTAATGGCACGGTTTGCCGATTAAAAGATGTAAATGAATTGTTCTATGATACCGGTATCGGTAAGGAAGGTTATTCCATTATCGGACAGGGCCAGATTGATAAGATTTTGAGTGGTAAACCGGAAGAAAGAAGAGAATTGTTTGACGAAGCAGCAGGCATCGTTAAATTTAAACGGCGTAAAGTGGCTTCTGAGAAAAAATTGGAAGATGAAAGACAGAATCTTCTTCGTGTAAATGACATTCTGGGCGAATTGGAAAAGCAGATTGGTCCATTGGAACGTCAGAGCGAGAAGGCGAAAATTTACATCCGTAAAAAGGAAGAATTGAAAACCTTGGATGTAAACATGTTCTTGTTGGAGAATAATAATATTAAAGAACAGTTGGCGGGTGTAGAAGGTAATTATACCATTGCATCCGAACAGCTTTCTTCTGTTACCCATAAATACGAAAATATTAAAGAAGAATATGAACGTATTGCAGGGGTTCTCGAGATGTTAGAAGAAACCATCGAGAAGGAACGTAAGACACTGGCAGATACAGGGATGATCCGTGGACGTTTAGAGGGTGATATTAATGTATTGCGCGAACAGATTAAGTCCATTCAGTCTAACGAGGCCCATTTGTTACAACGCAAAGAAAATGTTTCTGCACAGGTTGCCCAGAAGGAAGCAGAAGAAGCTGCTGTGTCAGAGAAAAAGGCACAGATTGACAATCAGCTTTTGGAAGCATCCAATGAAAGAGATGCGGTAAGAGAAGTTTTGACAGAGATTCAAAACCGTATTGCAGACCTTAACAGCCAGATTGAATCCGGTAAAAATACTATTATTCAGGCTTTGAATGAACGTGCGACCATCAAATCCCGTTTGGAACGTATTGATACATTGGCGGAACAGATTGGCATCCGTAAAGCGGAGTTGACATCCAAATTAGTTTCTGCCAAAACGGACGAAGAAAAACGTCAGGATGAGATTGTACGGTTAGAGCAGGAATTTGAAGCAATCAGTGAAGGCATTGCTAAGTTAAATGCAGAGCAGAAAGAAAAAGAAAGTACAGTAGCTGCATTAAAGGAAAAAATGCAGCAGATGGATGATACACTCCGTGATACACAGGTTTCTTATCATCAGGATAAAGCAAAGTTAGAATCCTTATCCAATTTGACAGAACGTTATGAAGGATACGGTGGCTCTGTTAAGCGTGTAATGGAGCAGAAGGAGAAGAATAAGGGCATCATCGGTGTTGTTGCTGACATTATTCAGGTAGACAAGAAGTATGAGGTTGCGATTGAGACAGCTCTTGGTGGTAATATCCAGAACATTGTTACGGATAATGAAGACACTGCGAAAAAGATGATTGCTTTCTTAAAGGCGGAGAAGGGCGGCCGTGCCACATTCCTTCCTCTTACCAGCATTAAGAATCCGCAGGAATTCAAAACCCCTGAAGTGTTAAAAGAAGAAGGGGTATTGGGACTTGCCAATACATTGGTACATACAAAGAAAGAATACGAAGATGTGGCTCTTGCCATGCTTGGACGTATTGTAGTGGTAGACCATGTGGATCATGCGGTTACCATTGCCAGAAAATATGGATATGGCGTCCGTATGGTAACTTTAGAAGGAGAACTTTTGGTTCCGGGTGGTGCCATCAGCGGTGGTGCATTTAAGAATAACAGCAATTTGTTGGGCAGACGCCGTGAAATGGAAGAATTGCAAAAGAAAATCAAAGAGGCATTAGAAAAGATTGATTCTCTTCAGCAGGAAATCCAGGATACAAAGGAAAAACGTAATACACTCCGTACAGAAGTGGAATCCTTAAAGATTAAACTGCAGAGTGAGTTTATCCGTCAGAATACAGCCCGTCTTGCCGTAACCGGTGCAAGGGATAAACAGGAAGAATCCCAGGCAGATTACGATGCACTTAAGCAGGAAGCCAAGGATTTGGATGCACAGGAAAAATCCATTATCGAAGAACGCGGACAAATCCAGACAGAATTGGAACAGTCTTTTGCATGCGAAAAGCAGACAGAAGAATCCATTACAGCCTTTGAAGCAGAACTTCGGGATAAGCGGGCTGAAGAAACCGCTCAGGCAGAGGATGTTTCTAAGTCTGAAGTTGCGGTGGAAAAAATATTACAGCAGACAGATTTTGAACAGCAGAATATTAACCGTATTCTGGCAGAAAAAGAACGTCTGTTAGGTGAACTTAACGAAATTGTTCAGGAAATCGGTAACAGTACAGAGTCTGTTCAGTTTAAGGAAAATGAAATTGCGCAGATTCAGGAGACGATTCAGGCATCTCATACTACGGAAAGCGATACGGAGAAACAGTTATCCGAAGACCTTCAGAGGAAGGAAGAACTTTCGTTAAAACAGAAGAATTTCTTTGCGGAGCGCGAAGAATTGTCTGAGCAGATGAACAAATTGGATAAAGAAGTATACCGTTTGAATGCACAGGCAGAGCGCTTAAAAGAATCCATTCAAAGCCAGATTGATTACATGTGGAATGAATATGAGATTACCCTGCATGATGCTGCAAAGCTTCGTGATGAGAATATGACAGACTTAGCAGCCATGAAAAAGGACGTAGCGGCTCTTCGCGATTCCATTAAAAAGCTTGGTGATGTCAATGTAAATGCCATTGAAGAATATAAGGAAGTATCTGAGAGATATACCTTCTTAAAGACACAGCGTGATGATTTGGTGGAAGCAGAGAAAACATTGCTTCAGATTATCGAAGAATTGGATACGGCAATGCGTCGTCAGTTCAGAGATAAATTCCAGAAGATTAATCATGAATTTGACAAGGTATTCCGTGAATTATTTGGTGGCGGAAAGGGTACCTTGGAATTAATGGAAGATGAAGATATTTTGGAGGCAGGTGTACGCATTATTGCACAGCCACCGGGAAAGAAATTGCAGAATATGATGCAGTTATCCGGTGGTGAGAAGGCACTTACAGCCATTGCATTATTGTTTGCCATCCAAAATCTGAAACCATCCCCATTCTGTCTGCTTGACGAAATTGAGGCGGCTCTTGACGAAAGTAACGTATCCCGCTTTGCCAACTATTTGCACAAGCTGACACGTCACACCCAGTTTATTGTGATTACCCACAGACGCGGTACAATGGAAAAAGCGGACCGTTTATATGGTATTACCATGCAGGAGAAGGGTGTATCCGTACTGGTAAGTGTGAATCTGATTGATGATAAAGATTTAAAATAGGAAATTGAGGAATTTGGCATGGAAGAAAAGCAGGGGCTTTTTAAACGATTAAAACAGGGACTTAGCAAGACCAGAAACAATATCGCACAGGGAATCGATTCTTTGTTTACGGGTTATGATAAGTTGGATGATGATTTCTACGAAGAATTGGAAGAACTTTTGGTAATGGCAGACGTGGGAATTCATGCAACGGATGCCATCATCGAAAAACTGAAAAAAGATGTAAAAGAAAATCATATTAAAGAGCCGGCACAGTGCAGGGAATTCCTCATTAAAAATATGCAGGAGCAGATGACTGTAGAAGCGGAAGAGTACGATTTTTTGAAGGAAACTTCCGTGGTTATGGTAATCGGAGTCAATGGTGTGGGAAAAACAACCACGGTAGGAAAATTGGCATCGATTCTGAAAAATCAAGGAAAGAAAGTACTGATTGCATCCTGTGATACTTTCCGTGCTGCGGCAAATGAGCAGTTAAAGGAATGGGCCAACAGAGCCGGTGTGGATTTGATTAGCGGAGCAGAGGGCTCGGACCCGGCAAGTGTGTTATATGATGCGGTAAATGCCGCAAAAGCAAGACATGCGGATGTGCTTTTATGCGATACGGCAGGGCGTCTTCATAATAAGAAAAATCTTATGGAAGAATTAAAGAAGATGCACCGTATAATTGAAAGAGAATTTCCGGATGCCAAACAGGAGAATTTTATTGTGCTGGATGGAACTACGGGACAGAATGCCCTGGTTCAGGCAAGGGAATTTTCCCAGGCCGCGCCGCTTACAGGTATTATTCTTACCAAAATGGACGGAACGGCAAAGGGCGGAATTGCCATTGCTATTCAGTCAGAACTTAATATTCCGGTTAAATTTATTGGTGTAGGGGAAAAACTGGAAGATTTACAATACTTTGATTCCGAAACATTTATCAAAGCATTATTTGACAGGGGAGAGGAGAAGGAATCCGAATGTTAACATTAAAAGAATTCGAAGAAGCATCAGAAATCGTAAAACAGGTTACCGGTGAGACGAAATTAGTGTATTCTGACTATTTTAGTGAAAAAACCGGTAACAAAGTATATTTAAAGCCGGAAAACATGCAGTTTACCGGTGCATATAAGGTGCGTGGAGCCTATTATAAAATCAGTACCTTAACAGAAGAGGAAAGAGAACGTGGGTTGATTACGGCTTCGGCAGGCAACCATGCGCAGGGTGTTGCCTATGCGGCAAAATGCTTTGGGGTAAAAGCAACTATTGTTATGCCGACGACCACTCCGCTGATTAAGGTTAACCGTACCAAGGGCTATGGAGCACAGGTAGTATTGCATGGAAATGTGTATGATGAAGCATGTGAGCATGCGTATCGTTTGGCAGAAGAACATGGCTATACATTTGTCCATCCTTTTGATGATCCGTCTGTGGCAACGGGACAGGGAACCATTGCGATGGAGATTATTAAAGAACTTCCTCTTGTGGACTATATTCTGGTTCCGATTGGTGGCGGCGGATTGGCAACGGGTATTTCTACTCTTGCAAAATTGTTGAATCCAAAAATTAAAGTAATCGGAGTGGAACCGGCAGGTGCCAATTGTTTACAGGAGTCCATCAAAGCAGGGGAAGTAGTAACACTTTCCGGAGTAAATACCATTGCTGACGGTACAGCGGTTAAAACACCGGGTAAGGTTATTTTCCCATATTTACAGCAGAATCTGGATGATATTATTACGGTTCAGGATGAGGATTTGGTAACAGCATTCCTTGATATGGTAGAAAATCACAAAATGGTAGTAGAAAATTCCGGTCTGTTAACGGTGGCTGCGTTGAAAGATTTGAATGTTAAGAATAAGAAGATTGTTTCTGTTCTCAGCGGCGGTAATATGGATGTGATAACCATGTCCAGTGTGGTTCAGCAGGGATTGATTCTGCGTGACCGTATCTTTACCGTATCCGTGCTTCTTCCGGACAAGCCGGGTGAACTGAGCCGGGTATCCAATGTAATCGCACAGGAAAGCGGTAATGTTATCAAATTGGAGCATAACCAGTTTGTATCCATTAACCGTAGTGCTGCGGTGGAACTCCGTATTACCCTGGAAGCGTTCGGAACAGAACACAAAGAAAAGATTATGAATGCGTTAGAAAAAGAAGGGTATCAGCCTAAGGTGGTACGTACCAATATCTAAGAAAACAGACTGCTTAGAAAATCAGGATATTTATTTTCGGATTTTTGGCAGTCTTTCTTTCTGCTTATAATTATTGCTTTTTTGGCAATGCTGTTTTTATAATATAGATAAAGGAATGGAATGGATATGAATAAAAGAATCAAGAGGATTCTTAAAAACTATATAATGATTACCCTGGTGTCCGTGTTATATGGGGCGGGTACCAGTCTGTTTTTGTCACCCAATGATTTGGTACCGGGAGGAGTCACCGGTGTTGCCATGATTTTGAACCGATATCTTCCTCTGTCGGTGGGAACGATTTTTATGGTGTTGAATGTACCGATTATTGCGGTGGCATTGTATAAATTTGGGTTTAAATTTATTATTTCAACATTTTATACCATATTCTGTGTCTCGGTTTTTACGGATATCTTTGCCGGATTCGGTGCGTTGACAAAGGAACCGCTTCTGGCTATATTTACCGGAGATATATTGATTGCGTTTGCCATCGGAATTGTGTTCAGGTGTGGAGCGACTACGGGTGGGGCGGATATTATTGTGAAACTTTTGCGCTTAAAATATCCCCATATTAAAACCGGGAAATTGTTCATGATGTTTGATTTGTGTGTAATTTCCTTATCCGGAATCTTATTTAACAATATTGATGCAGCACTGTATGCATTTATCGGGTTGTTTGTAATGAGTGCAGTTGTGGATATGGTTCTTTACGGACAGGATGAGGCAAAGATGGTTTTCATTATTAGTGAAAAATCAGAAATGCTGGCAGATAAAATTATGGTTGATGTGGATGCAGGAGTAACCTTTTTGACCGGCCGTGGGGCATATTCCAAAAAGGAGAAGGATGTTATTCTCTGTGTAATTAAAAAGAATACGTATCCTAAGGTGGAAGAGATTATTAAGGAAACGGATCCGAATGCGTTTCTGATTGTAACACATGCCAATGAAATATATGGAGAAGGATACAAGGACATTTTTGCACATAAGGTATAAGGAGGAAACAGTATGGAAGGTAAAAAGGAACTATGGGAAGTATTGGCGGCATATATGGATGTGAATATGGTTGCTGAAATAAAACCATACGGAAACGGTCATATTAATGATACCAATTTGGTTACTGTGTGGAAAGATGAGGGACATACGGACTCCTGCCGGATGATTTTACAAAGAATCAATCATGGGATATTTAAAAATCCGGACCAATTAATGGAAAACATTGTGAAAGTAACCGGATGGTTACGGACAAAGGTGCAAGAGCGTGGAGGAGACGGAGAACGTGAGGTATTGTCTGTTATCCTGACTAAGGACGGACAAGCCTGCTATACATCCCAAGAGGGTAATTATTATAGGATGTATACCTTTATTGATAATGGAATTTGTCTGGATTTACCAAGAAAAAAGGAAGATTTATATGAAAGTGGCGTGGCTTTTGGTGTTTTTCAGGGGGATCTTGCAGATTTTCCGGTTAATGACTTGTTTGAAACCATACCGGATTTCCATAATACCGTAAAAAGACTGGAGGCTTTAAAACAGGCAATCCATGAGGATGTATGCGGACTTGTAAAGACGGTTGAGGAGGAAATCGCATTCGCGTTGTCGGAAGAAGAGAGTGTTACATATTGTGCAGAATGTAAAAAGATGCTTCCGGTCAGAGTAACACATAATGATACCAAATTGAATAATGCCATGTTGGATACCGTAACGGAAAAGGCACTTTGTGTGTTGGATTTGGATACGGTTATGCCTGGGTATGCCATGGATGATTTTGGAGATTCCATCCGTTTTGGGGCAAGTACTGCATTAGAGGATGAAAAAGATTTATCAAAGGTATCCTGTGATATAGCCATGTTCCGGGCGTTTGCAGAAGGGTTCGTGAAAGGAACCGGCGGAAATCTGACCAAGGAAGAGATTCTGCTGTTTCCGTTAGGTGCCAAAATGATGACATATGAGTGCGGAATCCGGTTTTTGATGGATTATTTGCAGGGAAATGTATATTTTAAGGTTGCATACCCGGAACATAATCTTGTCCGCGCCCGTAATCAGTTTGCGTTAGTGAAGGATATGAATAAAAAAATGGATGAAATGAATCAAATTATGGAGGAATTTGCAAAAATATAGTATAATTACAGAAGTAGTGTTGTTTGTGTTTTGTTATGGGGATGCTTATGAAAAAGAAAAAGGAAGAATTGGAGTTTCGATTTTATGAGATACCGCAGAATCAACCGGTATTGGCATTGTTAGGGGAGAAATGGATACAGCATTATGGCTCCGGTGTGGACAGGCTTCATTTCCACAATTATATGGAAATCGGCTATTGCTACGGCGGTGAGGGGGAATTGGTATTGGATGAGGAGCATATCCGGTTCGGCGCCGAAATGTTCTCGGTAATACCTAAAAATTATCCGCATCATACCGGTAGTGACGAAGGAACCATCAGCAGATGGGAATATCTGTTTGTGGATGTGGAAGGCTTTATTCATGAAATATTCCGTGATAACCCTATTTTTGCAGACGATATTATCAAACGTATCAATACGCAGGCATTTTTTGTCAGTGCCGAGGAACATCCGGAAGTGGCAAGAATGATTCTGGATATTTGTAATGAGATGCGTAAGAAGCAGGAGTTCTATGTAGAAACCGTAAAAGGTATTTTACAATCCTTATTACTCAATATTGCAAGAATTAATAAAAAATCCACGGACAAAGTACGCAACCAGATGAAGTCCATCACCCAGATTGCGGGAGCATTGGATTATATCAGCAAACGGTATTATGAAGAGCTTACCATTGGTGAGCTTGCTGAAATCAGCCATTTGAGCGAGACTCATTTCCGTCGTGTGTTTGAGCGGAATATGAATATGACACCGGTGGACTATATTAATCTGGTCCGTGTGCAGATGGCGTGTGAATATATGAAAAGAAATAATCAGCCGATGGAAACGGTGGCATCAAAATGCGGGTTCCGTACGGTATCTACGTTTAACCGTAATTTTAAGAAAATTTTGGGCATTTCGCCATATCAGTGGAAAATCCATCCGGATAATTATGAGAACAAATTGCTCAACTATAAAATATCGGCATATAAGGGATGGTAGCATAAACAATCAAAAAAAATGCAGAAACAAGCATGAGTGCAAATTCGTGGTCGAATTTGCACTTTTTTTGATTCTATATAACAACACAAAAACGCGACAATAGGATATAATGCACATAAGTTCAAAAGAAAAACATGCTTTGGTGTACAAAATGACGGAATAAACAAGAGCGTTTGCAAAGCGGAAAGGTTTTCTGTTGGACAAAATGTATAATCTCTAGGGAGGAAGAAGAGAAATGAAAAGAAAGATTTTAGCAACTTTACTTGCATCTGTAATGGCATTGTCATTAATCGGATGTGGAGCAGCAGAAGCACCTGCAGCAGAAGCTCCTGCAGCAGAGGCAGAAGCAGCAGGTTCTGCTTCAGAAGGCGGTAACACAATTACAGTTTGGTGCTGGGACCCGGCATTCAACATTTTCTCAATGGAAGAAGCAGCTAAGATTTACACAGCTGATCATCCTGACGTAACAGTTAAAGTAGAAGAAGTACCTTGGCAGGATATCCAGACAAGATTATCTACAGCAGGACAGTCCGGCGATGCAAGCACATTACCTGACATCTTCTTAATGCAGGACAATGCATTCCAGAAGAACGTTATGGCATACAGCAATCTTGTTGTTGACTTAACCAATTCCGGTATTGACTTTTCACAGTTTGCATCCGGTAAGACAGGTTATTCTGTAGTTAACGGTGCTAACTATGGTGTTCCTTTTGATAACGGTGCAGTTGTTGGATGTTACAGAACTGACTT
>JAZSEL010000013.1:0-9340 GCA_045531685.1 Lachnospiraceae bacterium
AAGGTGATTTCAGAACTAAATATCCGCTATGTGTTGGCGGATGGTCGGACACAGGTTCTCCGTCAGTCAAACGACACGCCGGCAGCGTCAGCAATTCTTCCCAGTGCCTATATTGTGATTGATGTCATATCCGACGGAGAGGAGGTAACGGGATATACCATTACCGGTGGTGGATTCGGGCACGGAGTGGGTATGAGCCAGAATGGTGCTTCCAATATGGCTAAAGCCGGTAAGACATGTGAAGAAATACTGGAATTTTTCTATCCGCAGGTTACGCTAAAAACATTGGAGTTTGGAGACTGAATATGAATCGGATATATGGTATCGTCAGGGATTTTGCCAGACAATTAACCAGAGATAATATCAGTGCATATGCATCCAGCACTGCATTTTTCTTCTTTTTATCCATGATGCCTACGTTGATAATCGTCTGTTCCCTTTTGCCCCTTACTTCTCTGACAGAGAAAACACTTGTGACTACAATTGTTGATATTATGCCGGATTTTTTAGATACCCTGACCGCTCTGATGATCCGGCAGATGTATGAACAGTCCGGAAAAATATTGCCCATTGCCATTGTTGTTATGCTGTGGTCATCCGGAAAAGGGATGTTAGCGCTTATGGTGGGACTGAATGCGGTAAATGAAGTGACGGAAAGCAGAAATTATTTTGTTCTTCGATTGGAAGCAGCATTTTATATGGTCATCACCATAGTAGCTCTATTAGTATCCCTTGTTCTTTCTGTTTTTGGAAAAACCATTGTTTTTACTATATATTCCCTGGTGTCTGATATGGGTGGATTGCTGTATTTGGTCATGCGGTTCCGTTTTTTGTTTGTGTGGTTACTTCTGATTATTTTTTTTATGATCACATACACATATGTACCCAATAAAAAAATGAAAATGCGACACCAAATTCCCGGAGCAGTGTTTACTGCATTGGGCTGGAGTGCATTTTCATTTGCGTTTTCCATTTATGTGGAACGTTTTCACGGAATGAGTGCGTATGGAAGTCTTAGTACCATCATTATTATGATGTTCTGGTTATATTGCTGTATTTATATTTTATTAATAGGAGCCAATCTGAATCGTTACTTCCGGCCATTAATCCGTCTGTTAATAAGGGAATAAAATCCCTTTTAAAAATGAAGTCTGCGCCGTACCGCTTCGCGAAGCCGTTTACGGGACAATATGGTAATTAAGGCAATGGAAATAATGGTACAAGGAACCAATACAATGGCGGACCATGTAATGTGCAAAGGTTTATCATAATGGGCCCATATTAACAGCTCCACGCCCACACAGAGAATAGGAACCATAATATAAAAATACAAAGCCATGGCCATAATAGAAGAAGATATCTTTTTGGTCAGCAGGGTAAAAGTGAGGATTAGCACGGTTGATAGTGCCGTAATGGGCAGAGCTAATTCAATAAGCCACGCTTTGGTGCTGGTCAAAAAAGAGAGCATATATAAATAACCGGCCATGGCAAATCCGTCAATCAGCATAAAAGCATAAATTGGCAGCTTTGCAAATGCAATCGTAGGAATAATAACAACCCAAAGAAAAGCACATAATCCGATAATGGGAATGGACCACAGTGTTTTATGAAAGACCAAAAGATTCAGTAGTAAACAGCAAAATGCAGTGGTAGCCAAAAAAACTGTAGTAAGAATAATGACATCTTTGGATTTTACTTTTTCCGTTTCCCCTTTTTCTATTGGGAAAGGACTGATAGGTCCCATCTTTCTTAAGTCATTGGGATTGATGACAGGAGTGTTGCATAAGGGACATTTGGCTAATATCCCGTCTAATTTTACTCCACAATTTACGCAATAAGACATAGGTAATCTCCATTCAAAAAAACAACGGGTTTGTAGGGATAAACGGTTAGGTACGATTGGATTCAATCGTAACGGGAATGCCGTCTTCCACTAATTTACGGAAGAAATATCGCTCTACATCCGATTCTACAATACAGCTACAAAAATTAACGGTAAGAATATTCTGATAGCTGATAATAGCACAATTGGTGCGGGAGGAATAAGGCACTCCCATATAGATATCATAGCGTTCCACAAAAGGTATCATATCTTCCGGCAGACGCATAACTCCCATGTTGGTAAGGCCTGCGGATGAATTTTTGTCCTGAACATTTGAATAAAAGGAACGTACGACAAAGTCTTTGATAAATAATGGGGAAATACGGGCAATGGGATGCTTTTGGGCAGCCGCATTGGTATTCATTTCCCCCATCAGATATTTTTCTTCGATGTATAAGTGCATGTAATGGTGGACATGCCTAACAATTTCCTCAAAAGAATAATCTCCAAGACGCGGGTCTATGGAAGGATATATCATAGTAATAAAATTACGTAAGGTCCGGGAAGGAAAAAACTGTCTGAGATTAATCGGCATGGCAATTTTTACCGGACGAAGCTTTAGGTGGAATTCTTTTTGCTGTTTTTGCATAAGTGCGTACAGAAGAACAGCATTCAGGTATTCGGTTATGGTTGCGTTGTAAGATGCGGCAACGCGTTTAATATCGGATACCGGAATCACACCGTTAATTACATTAAGGGTATGGAAGACTTCTTTTGTCCCACGGACAAGATAAGCCTTTTCCGTATTACGGGGTGGTTTGTATTTTACATTGGCATAACGCATATAGGCGTCTTCCAGTTCCTCCGGATGGGGCTGTCCGTTGATATCCAAAACCGTGTATCCGTTGGAAACAGAATGCCCCTTCAGTCTAAGGTACGTTGCCGTAATGGTATTAAGAACGGTGATACCGCCATTGCCGTCTCCAAGACTGTGATGAGCTTCCATGGAAATCCGGTTTCGATAGTAATAAAAACGGAGAAGATACCGGTTGTTGCCATGAAAATGCATAGGCATACAGAAATTGCGGATATCCTTTTGGACAAAGGGGCCGGGACGGTGATTAGGTTCTAAGTAACGCCAAAAAAGACCTTTCCGCATGGAAACCTTATAGGTTGGAAAACGTTCCAGTGAAAGGTCGATTGCCTGTTGTAAAATGGCAGGGTCTATTTCTTCTTTTAAGGATACGGATAACCGATACACAGAAGAAAAATCCTTGCGCTGCAGGGTCGGATATACAATTGCGGATAAGTCCAGCTTATACCATGTAGATGCCGCATTGGCTGTTTTCTTAGTTCTCTTTTTCATAGTGAAATAAGTCTACCATATTTTTAAAAAGAAAAAAAGGATTTGGCGAATAAGTGCGGAATATTAAATACAGAGTTACTAATGGTCCGGGTTCATATCAGTCAAATGAGGAGAAGAGTATGACAATACGGGAAAGCTTAGAACAGTGGGAACAAGTGCACTTAAGTCCATATGCTACATTCAGTAAACAGTCAAAGGGAAGATTGCGAGAAGAAGAGCAATGTGATATCCGTCCTGTATTTCAAAGAGACAGGGACAGAATATTACATAGTAAATCGTTCCGCAGATTAAAGGATAAGACACAGGTATTCTTAACTCCGGAAGGTGACCATTACAGGACACGTTTGACTCATACCTTGGAGGTTTCCCAGAATGCCAGAACCATTGCGAAAGCATTGGGCTTAAACGAAGAACTGGTAGAAGCGATTGCACTGGGACATGATCTTGGTCATACTCCGTTTGGGCATGCGGGAGAGCGTGCATTGAATGAGATTTGTCCATTGGGATTTGAACATAGTGAACAGAGCCTTCGGACTGTAGATGTCTTAGAAAAGGATGGTCAGGGATTGAACCTGACATATGAAGTCCGTAACGGCATATTGAACCATCAGACAAAGGGGACTCCGGAGACATTAGAGGGTAAGATTGTCCGTTTATCAGATAAAATTGCATACATTCATCACGATATGGATGATGCACTCCGTGCCGGAATCCTAACAGAAAACGATGTACCGATGTCCATCCGTGAAGTAATCGGCTCAACAACCAACGAACGACTGAGCCATTTTATCCATGACATCGTGACGACCAGTCTCGGACAAAACGATATATTGATGTCTGATGCTGTCGGTAAGGCAATGAAAGACCTCCGTCAGTTTATGTTTGAACATGTATATACCAATCCTGAGGCAAAGAGTGAAGAAAGCAAAGCTGAAACGCTCATGAAAACATTATATGACTATTACCTTACACACTTTGAGGTATTGCCACGAGAGTATCACATAATGGTAGATACAGGAGAGGCTAAAGAGAGAGTTGTTTGTGACTATGTGGGCGCAATGACCGATAGATTTGCTATTGCAAAATACGAAGAACTATTCATACCAAAATCATGGCATGGCTAAGGCAAACTTAGTGGGTGTTGAAGTCTTTCATATTCCCTGACAACACCAAAGCCTTTGAACATGTCGGTACTTAGCGAGGTTTTTTCGAGCTTAGTACCGTTACATGTGAGAGGAGCGGAAGCGCCTTTGAGTAGTCAGGGAATATGAAAGATGTATAAATCAAGTGAGGTTGACTATGTATTATCCGGATGAGCTGGTGGAAGAGGTTCGTTCGAGGAATGACATTGTGGATATAGTGGGAAATTATGTGAGATTGCAGAAAAAGGGCGCCAGTTACTTTGGACTTTGCCCGTTTCATAATGAAAAATCCCCGTCATTTTCCGTTTCGCCGCAGAAGCAGATGTATTACTGTTTTGGCTGCGGGGCAGGAGGCAATGTTTTTACCTTCTTAATGAACTATGAAAATGATACATTTCCGGAAGCCATTAAGACATTGGCAGACCGGGCGGGTATCAATCTGCCGGAAATAGAATATTCAGAAGAGATGAAAAAGGAAGCGGATAAAAAGGCGCTCCTTTTAGAAATTAATAAAGAAGCTGCCCGTTATTTCTATTATCAATTGCGGGCACCACAGGGACAAATCGGACATCAATATCTGACGAAACGTGAATTGTCGGAAGAGACCATGAAGCAGTTCGGGTTAGGATATTCCAATAAATACTCCAATGATTTGGTGCAGTACCTAAAGCAAAAGGGGTATCGGGACGAGCTGATTATCCAGGCGGGACTTGCAGCCGGTGATGAAGTGAAGGGGGTTCACGACAAATTCTGGAATCGGGTGATGTTTCCGATTCAGGATATTAACCATCGCGTAATCGGATTTGGCGGACGAGTTATGGGAGAAGGAGAACCAAAGTATCTTAACTCTCCGGAGACCATGATTTTTGATAAGAGCCGCAATTTGTACGGTCTTAATTTTGCTAGAAGCAGCAGACGGGACCACATCATTTTGTGTGAAGGCTATATGGATGTTATTTCCATGCATCAGGCAGGATTTACGCAGGCAGTGGCATCTTTAGGAACGGCATTTACTTCGGGACAAGCTAATCTTTTACACCGGTTTACCGATACGGTTATCTTATCCTATGACAGCGATGGTGCCGGAACCAAAGCAGCCCTTAGGGCAATCGGTATTCTAAGAGAAAACGGAATGACAGCCAGAGTTCTTAATTTGGAACCGTATAAGGACCCGGATGAATTTATTAAAAATCTGGGGGCAGAAGCCTTTGAAGAAAGAATTAAGCAGGCAGAGAACAGCTTTTTCTTTGAACTTCGGGTATTACAAAGAGATTATAATTTGCAGGACCCGGATGAGAAGACAGCGTTCCATAAAGAAATAGCCAAAAAACTGAGTAATTTTACCGAAGAGGTAGAACGGGAAAACTATATTGAAGCGGTAGCGGATAAATACAATATTGGTTTTGAAAATCTAAGGAATATGGTGAATCATCTGGGAAACCGACAGGGATTGATTAAGCCGCTGGAGCGTCCTAAATCGGGAATCCAGAGTAAACCAACTACACAGGATGCCATTATGCGTTCTCAGGGACTTTTACTTACCTGGCTGGTGGAAGAGCAGAATGTGTATCCGAAGATTCGGAAATATATTTCCAAAGAGGATTTTACACAGGAGCCGTACGGAAGGGTGGCAGAGCATTTGTTTGCAGACCTTGAAAAGGGAATCTGTGAACCGGCAGCTATTATCTCTTTATTCCAGGATGAAGAGGAGCAGCGGAAAGTAGCCGCCTTGTTTAATACCAAGCTTCCGCCAATGGAGAACTTGTCGGAAAAGGAAAAAGCATTAAAGGATGTGTTGATTGCAGTCAAACGAAACAGTTATGAGGAATCAACCAAAAAGCTGGCACAGGATGTAAATGGGTTAAATCGCGTGATTGAAGGGAAAAAAGCGTTGGAAGAACTTAGTAAAACGCATATTTCTTTGCAGTCATGACAAAAATAAGGAATATAGCAAAAATAATGCACGTAGAGCGTGTACAGGAGGATGAAATACATGATGGATGAAGCAACACAGGTAAAATATGAAGAGAAAGTGAAAAGCATTCTTGCCCTTGCCAAGAAGAAGAAAAATGTTCTGGAATATCAGGAAATCCAGGACCATTTCTTAGAGTTGGCTCTTACAGAGGAGCAGTTTGCACGTGTAATAGAAACATTGGAAACCAGTGGTGTTGATGTACTTCGTATTACCTCAGGTGAAGAAGATGAGGTATTGATTGAGGATGAAGAGATTATTTTGACCGAAGAAGATGAGGTTGATGTAGAAAATATCGACCTTTCGGTTCCGGACGGTGTCAGCATTGAAGACCCTGTAAGAATGTATTTAAAAGAAATCGGAAAAGTGCCTCTTTTAAGTGCGGAAGAAGAAATCGAACTGGCACAGAAAATGGAAGAAGGAGATGAGGAAGCTAAGAAGAAGTTAGCCGAAGCCAATCTCCGTTTAGTAGTAAGTATTGCCAAGCGTTATGTAGGCCGTGGTATGCTTTTCCTCGACTTGATTCAGGAAGGGAATCTGGGTCTTATTAAGGCGGTTGAAAAATTCGATTACCGTAAGGGATACAAGTTTTCAACTTATGCAACATGGTGGATTCGTCAGGCGATTACCAGAGCTATTGCAGACCAGGCAAGAACCATCCGTATTCCGGTTCATATGGTAGAAACCATTAATAAGCTCATCCGTGTCAGCAGACAGTTATTACAGGAATTGGGAAGAGAACCGTCACCGGAAGAAATCGCAGAAGAAATGAATATGCCGGTAGAGCGTGTGCGTGAAATCTTAAAGATTTCCCAGGAGCCGGTTTCGTTAGAAACACCAATCGGTGAAGAGGAAGACAGCCATCTTGGTGATTTTATTCAGGATGATAATGTACCTGTTCCGGCAGATGCGGCAGCATTTACCCTTCTTAAGGAACAGCTTGTTGAAGTACTCAGCACCTTGACAGACAGAGAACAGAAGGTGCTTCGTCTCCGTTTCGGTTTGGACGACGGACGTGCAAGAACACTGGAAGAAGTGGGAAAAGAGTTTAACGTAACCCGTGAACGAATCCGTCAGATTGAAGCAAAAGCACTCCGTAAGCTTCGTCATCCAAGCAGAAGCAGAAAATTAAAGGATTATTTGGATTAAAATACAAGTTGTTTGACAGGTGTTTATGGAAACAGTTACGAAAAAAGAAATCCTTTTATCCAAACGGATGCAGATGGTTGCAGATTTGGTAACTAAGGGTGGTGTACTTGCAGATATCGGATGTGACCATGGATTTGTGTCCATTTATTTGATTGAAAAGGGAATTTGTCCCAAAGTAATTGCCATGGATGTCAATGAGGGGCCATTGCTTAGAGCCAGAGAGCATATTGAAGAAAGAGGACTGACAGAATACATAGATATTCGTTTGTCAGACGGAATGGAAAAGCTAAGGGTGCAGGAAGCAGACAGTATTCTGATTGCCGGAATGGGAGGTAGGCTGGTAATAAAGATTTTGTCTGATTATATGGATAAGGCGAAGGCTTTGCGTGAGATTATATTGCAACCCCAATCGGAATTGCATTTGGTAAGACGGTTCTTAATTGAGAATGGATTTCATATTGTAAAAGAGGATATGACAGAAGAAAACGGAAAATATTATCCGGCGCTCAAGGTTGTTTGGGAAGAAGGACAAACGCAGGAACTTCAGGAAAGAGAGGAATGGTTTGGTCCGTGCCTGTTAAAGGATAAGAATTCTGTGCTTTTGGAATATTTACAAAGAGAAAAAGCTAAGTTTGTACAGATTTCAAACGAAATTGAAAACAGTGGCAAAAGAGAAGACACTGCCGATGGGGAAACTGTTAAGAACAGATTATTGTTGATTGACAGTGCCCTTACCTGTTTTTTTGCATAAGTGATTCTTATGTTCTCTATGGGAAAGGAGGGGTTGCATGCGTTGCAGTGATGTAATGAAGATGTTAGAGACTCTGTCTCCGGCTTCGTTTGCAGAAAGCTGGGATAATATTGGTCTCTTAGTTGGAAGAAGAGACAAAACCGTTCATAAAGTAATGCTTGCCGTAGATGCTACCGATGATGTGGTGGAACAGGCAGTTTTACAAGGGGTGGATATGCTGATTACCCACCATCCCCTGCTTTTTTCCGGAATTAAGAGAATTACGGAAGATGATTTTATCGGAAGACGATTGATTAAGCTGATTAAGAATGATATTTGTTGCTATGCGATGCACACCAATTTTGATGTTATGGGAATGGCAGATGCGGCAGCGGATGCATTAAAGCTTACCGGGTGTGAAGTATTGGAGATTACCTACGAAGATGATATTTCAAAGGAAGGAATCGGACGCATCGGAAAGCTTTTAGAACGAATGACTCTCGAGGAATGTGCAAGACTGTGTAAAGAGGTGTTTGCCCTTAGTCAGGTACGGGTTTATGGGGAACCGAATTCGCTGGTTGAGTCCGTGGCTATCGTTCCGGGTTCCGGAAAGGATTATATTGAGGCAGCACTTAATAAGCAGGCAGATGTCTATATTACGGGGGATATCGGACATCATCATGGATTGGATGCCATGGAGCAGGGATTGGCTATTATTGATGCAGGACATTATGGAGTGGAAAAGATTTTTATTCCTTACATGGTTGATTTCTTTTCCAGTCAGATGCCGGAAATACAGGTTTGTCAGGCAGTTGAAAATGCACCGTTTTACTATGTATAAACGGATAGCAGCAGATAGTAAGAAGGTATGCAGTGAAATTGCATAATGTGGATTTCACAAGAAAGGGGTAGCAATGGCAGCTATTATAATTAATGGGGAGAAGAAAGAATATACTATCGGTACTACATTTGAAGAAATTGCTAATGAATATCAGAAGCAATACGGAAATACCATTGCATTGGTAACAGAGAACGGCAAAATCAGAGAGCTACATAAAACAGTTTCGAAGGATGCCGAGGTTGGTTTTATTACATTATCCGATACCATTGGGCATAAAACTTATGAGAGAAGTGCGGTTATGCTCTTCGTAAAATCCGT
>JAZSEL010000008.1:0-4751 GCA_045531685.1 Lachnospiraceae bacterium
AAATCTCATCTCGTCTGTTCATACTAACATATTAGTACTCTCACGTCAACGGATTTTTCTATCAAACAGAGTTAATTTATGCTCTGTTTGATTTTTATTCTTAAACGCTATTACTGACTCATGATACTGGATTTAAGGTCATTTGTCAAAGTTTTCTTGAAATATAATGATAAAACTTAATTTTTTCGTTACAATCTCCGATAACAAAATTAAGGAATGTCTTTTTCTTATTGTAATGTGTATCCCACATTGAAATTTGCTTTTTGTTGTGTTATAGTGGATATGTATAAATAGCTTTATAAAAGAGCAATTATGCTCATTTAAGCATAAAAATGTACGGCACACATTCACACAAATCTTATGTCGCTGCCGACACACAACATATTTACTATTTCAACATTAGCTGCATGCCCATACACGGAATGTATGGACTCTAATCACGGAAGAAAGGAGGGGCACACATGGCTAGTTCTGTTATGACGACCATCTATAATCAATATTCTATGACGTATATGCCACGTAAGAGCGATACCCGCTACGATTCTCATAAGCGTAGTGAGCTTCGTACTATCTGCTCGAACATGGCAAGAATCAATCGTGACGCTCCCCTTTATCTTTTGAATAATTCTGACGAGACGCGTAAGTATGTCGTTGACCTTAAAGAAAGCACCCGTGATTTGCGCAATACCATTATCGATTCTTTGGGCGGCGTGGATAATACTGATTTTAACGGAAAGATTGCCTACACCACTAACGAAAATGTTGTAAGTGCCAAATATATCGGAAACCAGTCCGCATCCGGACAGCTGCCGGATAGCGAAGAATCTTCGGATGGCTCCGTTGTTTCCACAACGGGCGAAGTTCCTTCTTATGAAATAGAAGTACTCTCCTTAGCTTCTCCGCAGGTTAACCTTGGCAAATACCTTCCTAAGGACGAGCGTGGCATCGAACCGGGAGAATATTCTTTCGACGTTGCCATTAATGATTTAGGATATGAATTCCAGTTTAATATTAACGAAGGAGATACCAACCACGAGATTCAACAGCGTCTTTCCCGACTCATTAACAATTCCCGTATCGGTCTGAATGCCACTGTTGAAGAAAATGAAGCCGAAGCAAGCGCTTTACGTATTGAATCCACCCGTGTGGGTATTGATTACGGACAGTCTTCCAAGGTATTCTCTATTTCTGAGACATCCGGAAGCCGAACTTCCGGTGCTGTTGATTATCTCGGCATCAATTATGTATCCAGAGATGCTTCCAATGCGCATTTTAAGGTAAACGGAACAGAAGCTTCTGCCAGCTCCAATACTTTTATTTTACAAAACGACTATGAGATTACCTTAAACGGAATCAGTGAAAATGAAGGTCAGACTGTTACTGTAGGAGTTAAGCCTGACACCATTGCTCTACAGGAAAATATTTCTAACCTGATTGGTGGATATAACGATTTCATCCGTTCCATGAACGAGTATCGGGAATCTCAGGAACGAAGCCATCATCTTACCCGGGAAATGAACAAGATTGCAGGTTACTATCAGGAAGAAATGAGCAAGTTAGGAATCGCTCCGAATGCGGACGGCACCCTCTCCTTAGATGGTGACAAATTAAATGAAGCCGTTGCCTTTGAGGAATCACCGGATGCCTTATCCTCCCTCAAGCTGTTTTCACAATCTGTACTCCGCAAGAGCGAGCAGGTAGCATTGAATCCGATTTCCTATGTAAACAAGGTAGTCGTTGCCTATAAAAATCCGAGCCATACCCTGTACAGCCCGTATGTAACCAGTGCGTATGCCGGTATGATGTTTAATAATTATTGTTAAACAGGCATATGATGTAGTAATATCACTATTTCATAGGCCTGTTTTTTTGTGTGTTGTTTGATATATGCATTAATGCGGCTCATGATTTTCACTATTATAGATATCATATGCCACTTTCTTATCATCTGTATTGAAATCGGCTTATGTTTTGGCTGCTTCTTTTAATTCGTATGCTGCCGCACCCCTCATCAATCATAAATTGGCATATGTATTCATTCTTTTTCACATTTCATATGCTGCCTCCTTACCCGCAACAACAAAATTGACTCATGAATTCATTCTTTTTCACATTTCATATGCTGCCTCCTTACCCGCAACAACAAAATTGGCATATGTATTCATTCTCTTTCACATTTCACATGCCGCCTCCTTACCCACAACAACAAAATTGACTCATGAATTCATTCTCTTTCACATTTCACATGCCGCCTCCTTACCCGCAACAACAAAATCGGCATATGATTAGTTGAATTCAAACTAATCATATGCCTTTTTCTTCGTATATTACTCGCGGGTGCGATACGTCTCAAAGACCATAACACTTCGAGGCATAATCTTCATTTGTCCGTAAACAGGAATTACTTCCTGAATCACACTTTCTTCGCGGTAGGTATCAATTGTCACATACCATGTATGACCTTCCGGTGGCATCGGCAATTCAATCATCTGGTCATGCCAATGGGCATTTATCGCCAGATAGACAAGCTCATCCTTGCCATTACGGTTACGTCCGGCATACATAATTCCTACGTAATGGTGATTACTCTGGTAATCCGTCCAGAACGGATGAAGTCCGTGCTGGGAAATGTGCGGATAGTTCATGGAACATTTCTCTGTATCAATGCGAACGATGCGGTGCATCTGCCGGAACCAGATCATGTACTGGAAGAAATTAAACAACTCACGGTTCTTATCCAAAAGGGTCCAATCCAACCATGAAATAATATTATCCTGACAATATGCATTATTGTTACCAAACTGGGTATTACCAAATTCATCCCCTGCAAGGAACATTGGAATACCACGGCTTAACATCAAAGTAACGCAGGCATTCTTAACCAATCTTCTACGCAGACGGTTAATCTCGTAATCCTCTGTCTCGCCCTCTGTCCCACAGTTCCAGCTGTAATTGTCGTTGGTACCATCCGTGCTGTTCCAACCATTGGCTTCATTGTGCTTGTAATTGTACGTATATAAATCATGAAGGGTAAATCCGTCATGACAAGTGATAAAGTTAACACTCGCTAAATGTCCACGGCTTTCCGGATGGTAAATGTCCGGCGAACCGGAAATACGGTTGGCTGCCGCCTGCTCTTTGCCATTATCGCCCTTTAAAAAGCTTCGAATATCATCACGGTATTTGCCGTTCCATTCCACCCAACGATTCCAAGAAGGGAACGAGCCAACCTGGTACATTCCGCCTGCATCCCATGCTTCGGCAATTAATTTGACCTTACCTAAAATCGGGTCAAACGCCATCAACTCAAGAAGTGGTGGATTACTCATTGGTGAACCGTCCTGATTACGTCCCAAAATGGATGCCAAGTCAAAGCGGAAACCGTCAATACGATAGGCGATTACCCAATGGCGCAGACAATCCATAATAAAATTGCGCACTACCGGATGATTACAGTTAAGAGTGTTACCGCAACCACTGAAATTGTAATAATACCCTTCCGGAGTCAGCATATAGTATACATTGTTATCAATTCCCTTAAAGGAGAAAACAGGACCGTTTTCATTTCCCTCCGCAGTATGGTTAAATACTACGTCCAGAATCACTTCGATTCCGTTTTCATGAAGAAGCTTGATAACACGTTTTAATTCGTTACCTTCTTTGTTACGTTCCGGCTTAGAACAATATGCCGTATTCGGGGTAAAATAATTAACCGTATTATATCCCCAGTAGTCAATAAGATTCTCTCCGTTCCACTCTCTGTGGTCGTGCATCTCATCAAACTCAAAAATCGGCATGAACTCTACGGCATTAATGCCCAACTCTTTTAAATACGGAATCTTTTGTCTGACTGCATCAAAGGTTCCCGGAAAATCAACCTGAGAAGACTCGTGCCTGGTAAAACCACGGATGTGCATCTCATAGATTACCAAATCCTCCATCGGAGTCGGTTTCTTCTTTAAATTGCCCCAGTCAAAATCATCCTTTACCACACGGGCACGATACCCATGCTCTTTTACATTAATCTCATCCACGCCCCATTCGCGAAGGCCTGCAACTGCCTTGGCATATGGGTCAAGAAGTATCTTATTTTTATCGAAAATAAATCCCTTTGCAGGATTGTAAGGTCCGTCCATGCGATATGCATATTCCAAGTTCTCAATATCAAGCCCGAAAACAATCATGGAGTAACAATTCCCAATACGGTAGTTCTCCGGGAACGGAATCACCGCAAATGGTTCTTTTTCTTTACGTTTGAATAACAAAAGCTCACAATATGTGGCATTACTGGAATGAATGGTAAAATTAATACCACCCACAATAGCTGTTGCTCCGTTAATCTCATAAAAGCCCGGTCGCACCGGATATCCATTAATCTCATCCAATGGCACAAGGTTGATGTGCTGCCCGGATGTTGTCATTTTGTGCCCGGCATCTGCCGAATCACTGTTATTTTTTTTACCTATACTAAAAAGAAAATCATTTGGTGTCATTAAATGTTTCACGCTCTCTATCTCCCGCGTTACGCTGCAGGTATCATAATATTCCCCTATTATTCCCCTGTAAAAAAGATTTATTGAAATGGCAGTATTCTACGTCCCTATACGTACGCAATGCACTGTCTAATCCTGCAAACTTACCATTTCAAGTGCTGCTTCAATGACTTTATCCATATCGTAGTAACGGTACTGGCCAAGACGTCCGCCGAATAATACATTGTCTTCCTTGGCTGCCAGTGCCTGATATTCTGC
>JAZSEL010000011.1:0-11655 GCA_045531685.1 Lachnospiraceae bacterium
ACCACCTTTTACAGGAAAAGAAACCGAATATATTATGGAGGCTGTCAAGGCGCAGAAAATCTGTGGGGACGGACAGTTTACCAAGAAATGTAATGAGTGGCTGGAAGGAAAGACCGGTTCTAAGAAAGTATTACTTACCACATCCTGTACCCATGCGACAGAATTAGCGGCTCTCCTAGCTGAGGTAAAGGCAGGGGATGAGGTTATCATGCCGTCCTATACCTTTGTATCCACAGCGGATGCCTTCGTTCTTCGTGGAGCGGTTCCGGTATTTGTGGATATCAGACCGGATACCATGAACATCGATGAGACCAAGATTGAAGCGGCTATTACGGACAAAACCGTGGGAATCGTACCGGTTCATTATGCAGGTGTGGCATGCGAGATGGATACCATTATGGACATTGCGAAGCGTCATAACCTTTGGGTAATCGAAGATGCGGCACAGGGCATTATGTCAACCTACAAAGGAAAGGCATTGGGAACCTTTGGTGAATTTGGATGCTTCTCCTTCCATGAGACTAAAAATTACAGTATGGGTGAGGGTGGAGCCCTTTTAATCCGTGATGAGAAATATATTGAAGACGCGGAGATTATCCGTGAAAAAGGGACCAACCGAAGTAAATTCTACCGTGGACAGATTGATAAATATACTTGGGTAAATTACGGTTCCAGCTATCTGCCAAGTGATATGAATGCGGCTTATCTTTGGGCACAGCTTGAAGTGGCAGAAGAAATTAACAATTGGCGTCTTGGCATATGGAATCAGTACAAAGAAGAGCTGTCTGTTTTACAGGATAAAGGTGTCATTGAATTGCCGACAGTTCCAAAGGACTGCGTACACAATGCCCATATGTTTTATTTAAAGTCAAAGGATATTGAAGAAAGAACCGAATTGGAAACTTTCTTAAAGGAAAATGGAATCTGGGCAGTATTCCATTACATTCCGTTACATTCTGCCCCTGCCGGTAAAAAATACGGTAGATTCCATGGGGAAGATGTATATACCACAAAAGAGAGCGAACGTCTGTTAAGACTGCCGCTTTACTATGGATTAAAGGCAGAAGAAGTATCCTATATTTGTGAAAAAGTAAAAGAGTTCTATCAATAGTCATTTGACAGAACAAAGGAAAGGAAGCAGAAATGGAGAAGAAGCGGATTCCATTTGGTCAAAACAGCATATTGGCTCTTATAATGGTAATTGCTCTATTCGTATTTGCCGGTTTTTCCTTTGATTTTTACTATGATTTGAATGATGATGTGATGATTAAGGATATTTTGTCGGGAGCCTATACAGGAACGCCCGATGCCCACAGCATTCAGATGTTGTATCCGGTTTCTCTCATTATCAGCTTGTGTTACCGGTTAATTCCTATATTGCCTTGGCAGGGATTGTTTTTGTGTGCCTGTCATGGAGTATGTTTTTATCTGATTGCAGATAGAAGTCTTTCTTTTGTGGAAAAGACATGGAAAAAAGTAGTCTTGTTAGTAGTGGAAGCAGTGGTTGTTATGACACTGTTTTTATGGGAACTGGTGATTGTCCAGTATACCATTACTTCTGCACTTTTAGCAGCAGTTGCCTGCTTTTTAGTGATAACATTGGATATCGGGAATGGATGTAGTTGGAGAGCCTTTTTAAGACAGCAGATTGTTCCGGTTTTACTTGTTGTTTTGGCATTTAATATACGCTCTGAGATGCTTTTTTTGATGAGTCCGTTTATTGCTTTTTCCGGTATTTTTAAATGGGCGGAAGAAAAGAAGGTTTTTGCAGTTGAAACCATAAAGAAGTATCTTGGTCTGATTGGAATAATCCTGTTTGGAATGGGAGTTTCCCTTTTGGCTGATTTTATTGCTTACAGTGGAAGCGATTGGAGAGCGTTTCGGGATTTCTTTGATGCCAGAACGAAAGTGTATGATTATACCTGGTATCCGACATATGAAGAGGCAGAAGATTTTTACCGAAATATTGGAGTGACTCCTGCTAAGATAGCATTAATCGATAATTACAATTTTGGTTTGGATGAGTCCATCGATGCGAAAATGCTTTGGGATATTGCGGATTATGCAGAAAATAGGAGTGTGAAAGAGTCGCTTTTTGTCCGCATGAAAAATGCACTTGTTGAGTATAAGTGGAGAACACTTCATGAACAGGATGCCCCATATAATTTCTTTGTACTCATGAGCTATGGAATGGTGGCAGCTTTGGCATTGGTTTTTAAGGATAAGTCAATTATCTGGAAAATACCGGCGTTGCTTCTGTTCCGGACGATTCCATGGATGTATGTAATCTTAGCCAACAGGGTGCCGCCTCGGATTAGTCATCCGTTGTATTATATTGAATTTGTTATTCTGTGTGCATGGATATTATTTTATTGTAAGAAAAACAAAAATGTGGATTTATCGGACCCAAAGGAAGTAAAGGTATGGAAGGGACGTAGCCGCTCCTTGATGCTTTGCGTGGTTCTGATTGGTGCACATGCTTTGATTCAGTTGCCGGGTATGTGGCAGATGGCGGAGGCAGAGATTGCACGCAGAGAGTCGGTAAATGAGATCATGGTGGAATTTGATGTTTATGCAAAGTCCCACCCTGAGAATTATTACTATATGGATGTATATTCCACAGTGGCATTTTCGGAGAAAATGTTTGAAGATGTGAACAACTCACAGAAAAATTATGATTTGCTGGGAGGCTGGGTATCCGGTAGCCCATTACAAAAACTGACGTCTGTAAATTATTACAAGGACATGCTTTCACGTGCGGAGTTGTTATTGTTAGATAATTTTTACTTTGTAATAGAGGAAGGAAGAGATATTTCATTCTTGGGCGATTTTTATAGAACGCTGGGGATTGAGATTGAAGTTGAAGTGATAGACACTGTCGCAGGACAAGGAAGCGAATTTGCGATTTATAGAATATATAGTAAAGGCACCATACATTAAGGGTTGAAATGCTATTTGGAAATGGACAGAAGGGTTAGAGTATGGACAGGATTTACGGAGAACAGGTATATTTACGACCGATTACAGAAGAAGATACGGATGATATTATCAGATGGCGTAACAGTGAAGCGGTACGTCCGTATTTTATATACCAGCAGCCGTTTACCCGTGAGGGGCACTTGAATTGGTTGAAAAATATGATTTATTCCGGTAAGGGATATCAGTTCATTGTGTGTATGATAGAGAATGATAAGCCAATCGGCAGCACCTTTTTACGGGATCATGACAGAGAGCATAACAAGATTGAATATGGAATGTTCCTTGGAAGTGATGACATTAAGGGAAAGGGCATCGGAAGAGAGATTTGTCAATTAACATGGAACTTTGCTTTCGAGAAGTTAGATGTGCATAAGATTTTTTCCCGCATTTTGGCAGATAATATGGCTTCACGCAGAAGCTGCGAAAGAGCAGGAATGGTAGAGGAAGCCTATCTGAAGGATGATGTGTGTATCAATGGAGATTACCGTGATTTGGTATGGCTTAGTGTGATAAATCCAAATCATAAAGAATAGACGACGTAGAAAAGTAGGGAGATACCATGAAAAAGGTTAGTTTTGTGATTCCTTGTTATTGTTCGGCATTGACAATTGAAAAAGTGGTAAATGAGATACAGAATGCGATGGCAAAGCTTTCAGCGTATACCTATGAGATTATTTTGGTAAATGACTGTTCACCGGATAATACTTTTGAAGTAATTGAGGAATTATGCCGGAAGTATTCCAATATCTGCGGAGTAAACCTTGCCAAGAATTTTGGGCAGCACGGGGCATTAATGGCTGGATTCCACCAGGTAACCGGTGATATTCTGGTGTGTCTGGATGATGACGGACAGACTCCGGCAGATGAAGTAGACAAGTTGCTTGCAGAGATTGAAAATGGACAGGATGTGGTATATGCCCGTTATGACCATAAAAAGCATTCCCTATTCCGCAATTTTGGAAGCTGGGTCAATGAAAAAATGGCACAGTTTTTATTGGGCAAGCCAAAGGAATTGTTTGTATCTAGTTATTTCGCAGCACGACGCTTTATTGTGGATGAAATGTTAAAATATGAAAATGCCTATCCTTATGTAATCGGTTTGGTTCTTCGTACTACAAAACGAATTTCCAATGTAACAGTAAATCATAGGGAAAGAGAAATCGGGACATCCGGTTATACATTGGGTAAACTCTTAGCTTTGTGGTTTAACGGTTTTACTGCATTCAGTACAAAGCCACTCCGCATTGCTACGCTTAGTGGCGGTGTGTTTGCTGTAGCAGGCTTTTTATATGGAATTTATACAGTAATTAAGAAATTTGTTAACCCGGCAGTTCCTATGGGATTCAGTTCCCTGATGGCGGCAGTTCTTTTCATGGGCGGTATGCTGATGATTATGCTGGGATTAATCGGGGAATACATCGGAAGAATGTATATTTGTATGAATAACGCCCCGCAGTTCGTAGTAAGGGATTTGATTCCGGCAAAAGAGGAAGAAGAAAAATAATGAATCAAACAATAAAGTTAAGTAAGGCAATTTCATATGTGATGATTGCAATGGCTGCAATTCTGTTTTTGGCAGTTTGGCCTCTGGAATTTATTCAGCAGAAATATGTATCCAAGAGTAATGAAATTATTGCCATGGAATCGGATCCGGTTAATGTAGAACGGAATGTCACCCAGATGTTTGTAGGAGAAGGTGGCGAATTAAGTGCCGTGGACCTGTATGTTTGCAACGACATGCGTGGAGAGACCATCACTTTCCGTTTATATGATTCCGGTTATAACGAGATATTTAATACGTTTTATGTGGTAAAGGAAAAACAGGAATTTCCGGGATTTGTACATATTCCGGTGGGATATGACATTGAAAAGGATATGGAATATTACTTTACTTTGGAAGGTCTTTCTGCGGATATGACAGTTGCCTATGAAGACAGAGAAACCTCTACGTCCATTGTAAATGGATTTATGTCCTATGGAGGCGTAGAGATTCAGAGATACAATGTAGTTATCCGTTATGAGTACAGTAATCCTTTTGTATGGTGGCAGATTTTATTGTTGGGAGCATTGCTTGCGGCAGCCACATTTGGAATGTGCAAACTTATAAATGCGCTCTTTACAAAGAAATTTGAAGATAGAGATGTGAAGGTTCACACGGTACTACGGGTGGTATGGAATCCGATTGTTATAGTAATTGGACTCATTTTGCTTGCAATGATATTTCCGGGAAGAAAATTTGGAACCGGAATATTGAATTATGCTTTTTATGGCGGAAGTATATTACTGTTAATGGTGCTTACGTTATTTATTGTTAACTTTAAGCGTGTAGAGGAAGCACCGATTATTGATGTTGCTTTACTAAAAGAGCGTTTGCCGGAGTGGCTGATGTCTGTTTGTTTTGCAGTAGTATTCTGGTATTGCTATAAATATATGAACGGCTTGTATGAAATTCATCATGAACATGCACAGAAATGGTTGATTATCTGGTTTGTTCTCGGCTTGTTATGCACGTTCTTAAAGAAGAGTTGGAGACCAAAGAAGATTTGTATTCCGTACGTCGCATTTTTTGCCTTGCTCTTGACTCTTATGATTGTGTTTCGCAATGGACGTACATGGGGAATTATTATGACAATTCTTTTTGTATTGTTCTATGCAAGAATGTGTACATGGGATGGAAGTAAGAATATTCTCAGAATATTGGCAGATGGACTTACATTGAATTTTATGTATATGGTATTTTATAGTCTGATGCACAGACCATACCACAGGTTCATTTTTTACCGCTATGGATTGGGATATCATACAGTTACCTCAGCGGCGGTATACTTGTCTTTGATTGTAAGTGTGTTATTTGTAAGAGCATTTCTTAAGTATCGTAAGACAAAGAGTATACGGAAGTCTTGGCTAGAGTTTGTTTTGCTTGGTGTAGGCAATGCCTATTTATTGTTAACCCTTTCGAGAAATGGCTTCTTAGCGGTAGGAGTTACGGGGATTTTTATGATTATTCTTTTGGCTTGCTTGGAAGAAGAAGCCAAATGGAAGACTATGCTTCGATATGTGGGAATGACTGTTGGTTCATTTTGCATTATGTTCCCAATTGTGTTTACATTGACAAGAATCATGCCGGCAATCAATAATGATCCGGTTTTATCGGAAGTGGAGTTAACCGGACATCATATTGATAAGGGAGAACCGGCGGATTCCCGATTGTATATGGATATTGAGCATTTTTACAATGTGGGAATATATAAGGTATTAGGCATTAATAGTGCGGATTTTGCTACAGAAATTTTTGTTGTGAATGACGAGATATTACTTGCCAGCAACGAAGAAGATGTGGATATGGATTCTTTCAATGATGTTTCCAACGGACGATTGGACATTTTTAAAGCATATATTGAGAATTGGAATCTTACGGGACATGAGGATATGAATATTACCATGCCTAACGGAGAACTGATGGTTCATGCCCATAATGTATATCTGCAGGTAATCCATGATCATGGCTTGATTACAGGTGTGGTATTTATTCTTTTTGGAATTTTGTCATTTGTGTTATTATTGGTTCGTTTTATAAAAGAAAAAAATATGATGCTGGCTTATGCAGTTGCCATTATTCTGGCATTTGCCGTTTCCGGTGTAGCAGAATGGAATTTCCATTTGTGCAATGCCTTTGGTATATCTGTATTTGTGGCAGTAACACCATTACTTTTTCAGAACAAGGAATTAAAAGTAGATGAAAAACACTAAGAATATATTTAATTTTCAATTGTTTTATAGACGGACTTGTTTGCTGATATATGATGCGGCAAGTGTAATCATAGCCAGTTACTTTGCTATTGTATTGCGTTATGAGTTTGAACTGGATATGATACCTGATTACTTTTTAAATACCATTATCCGGTTTCTTCCGTTTAATATTATATTAACAATTGTAATTTTTTATCTTTTCCGATTATACAACAGTTTATGGGCGTTTGCCGGTGAGACGGAGTTACAGAATGTAATTGTTTCCTGTTTTGTTGCGGCTGCAGTAAATGGCGTTGGATTAAATTTGGTAAAAATAGAGGCAAAAGCGGTACCGGACAGTTACTACTTTATGTATGCTTTTTCTTTAGTAACGTTCATATTTGCCAGCCGTTTTTCTTACCGTTTCTTCCGGAGCCGTAAGCATAAACTCCAGAATAAGCATAATGCAACCCGTGTTATGATTATTGGTGCCGGAGATGCAGGGAATTCTATTATTAAGGAAATTGTAACCAGTAATTTCTCAACCATGACAGTTGCGTGCATCCTGGATGATGATAGTTCTAAATGGGGCAGTTTTATTCAGGGTATTAAGGTAATTGGCGGAAGAGATAAGATTTTGGAATGTGCAGATGTATACAGCATCGATGAAATTTATATTGCTATTCCGTCAGCCTCTAAATTGGTAATCAAGGAAATTCTTGATATCTGTAAAGAGACAGAATGTAAACTCCGTGTATTACCTGGTATTTATCAGCTTATGAATGGGGAAGTTAATGTCAGCAAGCTTCGTGATGTAGAAGTAGAAGACTTGTTGGGACGTGACCCGATTAAGGTTGATATTGACTCGATTTTAGGATATGTAAGCAATAAAGTTGTATTGGTAACCGGCGGTGGCGGTTCTATTGGTAGTGAACTGTGTCGCCAGATAGCAGGACATAAGCCAAAGCAGTTGATTATTGTAGATATTTATGAAAATAGTGCATACGATATTCAGCAGGAACTGTTATACAAATATCCGGAATTGAATTTAGTGGTATTAATTGCTTCCGTGCGGAATACCAACCGTATGAATTCCATCTTTGAAGAGTATCACCCGGATATCGTATACCATGCAGCGGCACACAAGCATGTACCGCTTATGGAAACGAGTCCGAACGAAGCCATTAAAAACAATGTATTCGGGACATGGAAGACAGCACAGGCAGCAGCATTCCACGGCACGAAAAAATTTGTTATGATTTCCACAGATAAAGCAGTTAACCCTACCAATATTATGGGTGCCAGCAAGCGTATCTGTGAAATGATTATTCAGACTTTTAATAAGCACTACGATACAGAATTTGTGGCAGTCCGGTTTGGAAATGTGCTTGGTAGTAACGGAAGTGTTATTCCGTTATTTAAGCGCCAGATTGAACAGGGAGGGCCGGTTACGGTTACTCATCCGGATATTATCCGTTATTTTATGACCATTCCGGAAGCAGTATCTCTTGTGTTGCAGGCAGGAGCTTACGCCAAGGGGGGAGAAATCTTTGTGCTCGATATGGGTGAGCCGGTTAAGATTCTGGATTTGGCAAAAAACTTAATCCGTTTATCCGGTTACAAAGTAGATGAAGATATTAAGATTGAATTTACAGGACTTCGTCCGGGTGAAAAATTATACGAAGAACTTTTAATGGACGAAGAAGGGCTTCAAGATACTGCCAATAAAATGATTCATATCGGAAAGCCAATTGAATTGGATGAGGAAAAGTTCTTTGCGATACTAAAGACCATGAAGGAAGAATCCAAGAATGAAAGTGCGGATATTCGTTATCTGGTAAAAGAAATTGTCCCGACTTATCAGATGAAGCAATAATAATTTTTCAGAAAGAATAGAAGAAAGAAGTAACGTATTTATGGAAAAGAAAAGAATCTATTTGTCCTGCCCAACCATGCATGATGAAGAGCAGATGTTTATCAAGGAAGCATTTGATACCAATTGGGTAGCACCATTGGGACCGAATGTAACTGCTTTTGAAAAAGAATTAGCAGAATATGTGAATATTCCATATGCTTCTGCATTATCTGCAGGAACAGCAGCCATACATCTTGCCCTTAAAATCTTAGGTGTGGGACAGGGGGATATTGTATTCTCTACAGACCTTACCTTTGCAGCAACATGTAATCCAATCACTTATGAAAAGGCAACTCCGGTCTTTATAGATTCCGAAGAAGATACTTGGAATATGGATCCGGAAGCGTTGAAAAAGGCTTTTGAAAAGTATCCGAATCCAAAGGCTGTTGTCATTGCACATTTATACGGAACCATGGCTAAAATGGATGAGATTATGACAATCTGTAAGGAGCACAATGTTCCGGTGATAGAAGATGCGGCAGAAGCACTTGGTTCTACATACAAAGGACAATACGCAGGTACTTTTGGAAATATCGGAATCTATTCTTTTAACGGAAATAAGATTATTACCACATCCGGTGGCGGTATGCTGGTATCGCGTAAGGAAGAGGATACGAAAAAAGCGGTTCTGTTAGCGACCCAGGCAAGAGATGCAGCGCCTCATTATCAGCATACACAGATTGGATATAATTATCGTATGTCCAATATTGTTGCCGGTATCGGAAGGGGACAGCTCATTCACTTGGATGAACATGTAGCTTTGAAAAAAGCAATTTATAATCAATATAAAGAAGCATTTGCTGATATTGAAGACATTACTATGAATCCATTGAATGTGGATGGCTCAGATAATAATTGGTTGTCCTGTATTATTCTTGCAAAGAATTGCAAAGTAAATCCGCTTCAGATTGTGGATGCATTGGCAGCGGAGAATATCGAATCCCGTCCGGTTTGGAAACCGATGCATTTACAGCCGGTATACGCGGACTGTGATTTCTTTACCAAGGATGGACTATGTACGGTAGATAAGGATTGTAGTGTTGGGGTTGGAGACATTATGAATCCTGATAGTGTGGGAGCGGATATTTTTAATAGAGGTATATGTCTGCCAAGCGATATTAAGAATACAGAAGAGGACATGGATAAGATTATTGGAATTATCCGTGGACTTTTTGAAGCATAAATGAATTTACAATGAAAGGGATATTACAATGTATCGTCTCTTTATAAAGCGTTTGTTAGATATTGTTTTATCGGGGATGGCACTGATTTTATTGTCTCCAGTGTACCTTATTCTTGCTATATTAATACGTGTGAAATTGGGAAGTCCTGTTATTTTTCATCAGGAACGTCCCGGTAAAGATGAAAAAATATTTACATTGTGTAAGTTCCGTACCATGACGGATGAGCGTGATGAAAACGGTGAGTTATTACCGGATGCAGTCCGCCTGACAAAATTCGGTAAGCTTCTTCGCGCAACTAGTCTGGATGAACTCCCTGAGCTGTGGAATATTTTCAAGGGCGATATGAGTATTATCGGACCACGTCCATTATTGGTATCTTACTTACCATATTATACAGAAGAAGAAAAACTTCGCCATACGGTGAGACCTGGTCTTACCGGGCTAGCGCAGGTAAGTGGTCGTAATTTTCTGGATTGGGACAGACGTTTACAAAAGGATGTAGAATACGTAAAGAATCTTTCTTTTCGGATGGATTTAAAAGTAATATTTATGACAGTAAAGGTGGTTCTTGTCAAAGAAGATGTAGCAGAAGATACTAATTTTGTAGAAGGCAACTTTGCAGAAATCCGTAAAGCAAGAATGGAACAGAATAAATAGAAGGGATATTTGTAGATGAATATTCTTATTTTAAGCGCGGGAACCCGCGATAAAGTAGTTCAATACTTTAAAAGAGAAATCGGTGAGAGTGGGAAAGTAGTAGCCACTGACTGTAGCAACTTGGCTCCGGCTGTTTACGAGGCGGATAAATTTTATCTGGTTCCCCGAATCAATGTGCCGGGATATATGGACAAAATATTGGATATTTGTGAAAAAGAAGAAATCGATGGTCTATTTTCACTAATTGACCCGGAATTAAGCATGCTTGCAAAAGAAAGAGAACGCTTCCTTGCAATTGGTACGACACCTATCGTTTCCGAATATGATTTAGTGGAAACATGCTTTAATAAGTACCGTATGTATGAATTGTTTAAGAGCATGAATATTCCTACGGCAAAATGTTATCTCAGTATGGAAGAATTTTATGCGGCAAAAGAGAACGGAGAGATTGATTACCCCGTATTTGTAAAACCGGTTTGCGGCAGCGCCAGCATGCATATTAACAAAGTGTCTTCAGATGAAGAATTGGCAGGTTTGTTCCATATGTATGACGACCTTATGATTCAGGAATTCATGGATGGAACCGAATATGGAGCAGACGTTTATATAGACATGCTCAGTGGCAAAGTAACCACCCTCTTTGTAAAAGAAAAAATCAAAATGCGCGCCGGCGAAACCGACAAATCCGTATCCATCAAGGATGAAGGACTCTTTAAACAGATAGTAGAATTCGTTGAAAAAGCTGGCTTCCGTGGAATGATAGACATAGACATTTTTAAAGTGAATGGAACTTACTACTTCTCAGAAGTAAACCCTCGTTTTGGGGGAGGTTATCCTCATGCCTATGAATCCGGTGTTAATATGCCTCGACAGGTAATTAATAATCTGCAAGGAAAAGAAAATCAGGTGAATATAGGTAATTATAGCGAAAATATTGTTATGATGAAATACAACGAAGTAATGATTCGCGATATGAGCGGAATTAAAATTATTGGCTAGTGTATAGCCCGGAGGGAGAGAATAGTACTATCTCCCCCGTGACCCTCTGGAGACGCCGGTACTTACCGAGGTCTTTTCGAGGTTAGTACCGTTGCGTTGGAAGGGAGCGAAAGCGTGTCACTGGAGATAGTACCATTCTCTCCCAATGGAGGTAACAATGGCAAGAATTTTAATTTTGGCTAATTCGTCCAG
>JAZSEL010000066.1:0-33497 GCA_045531685.1 Lachnospiraceae bacterium
CAAAGGATTCCCATGTGGGACCGAATGGGGTGTACCATATTAAGAGTCTTTATTTCGATGACCACAACGACCGTTGTTATTGGGAAAATGAAGATGGTGTTGCTCCAAGAGAAAAATACCGTATCCGTATTTATGAAAACAGCAATGCACGAATCAGTTTGGAATGCAAGCGGAAAGAAAATGATAAAATTCACAAGAAGAGCTGCCGGTTAACCATGGAACAGTTTGAATATCTGGCTTATGGAAAAGGAGAGCTTCCTTTTGATTCTCTTCCTCCGTTGGCGCAAAAGCTACAGGTACTGCGAATGACAACGGGAATGGTTCCCAAGGTAATCGTAGAATATGAGAGAACACCTTATGTATGTAAGAACGGTAATGTGCGTGTCACTTTTGACCGCAACATTACTTCTTCTTCCCAGGTGGACCAGTTTTTCAATGCAGAGATTAAAAAACGACCGATACTACCGGCCGGGATGCAGCTTTTAGAAGTAAAATACGATGAGTATTTACCGGACCCGATTTATCATGCATTAATGCTTGACAATTGGCAGCGTACCAATTTTTCAAAATACTATTTATGCAGAAAATATTCGATTTAATATAGCACACGGACGTTTCGTCCAATCTAAAATACAAAAAGAAGAGAGGAAATTACTATGAATTTTTCAGACATTTTCAAAAAATCCTTTGTCTCCATGTTTTCACAGACAAACATTTCAACAAGTCAGATTGTTATGACTTTAGGTGTAACATGTATTGTAGCCCTGTATATCTTTGCAGTGTACCGTTTAATTACCCGCAAGACTTTCTACAATAAGAACTTTAATATTTCTCTTGCGGCATTAGCTCTTATTACTGCAGTTGTTATCTTAACCGTTCAGGCCAATATCGTTATTTCCCTTGGTATGGTTGGTGCGTTATCCATCGTTCGTTTCCGCACCGCTATCAAGGATCCAATGGACTTGGTATTCTTATTCTGGTCCATCGCAGTTGGTATTGCTTGTGGTGCAAGCATGATGGAAATTGCAATTGTTGGTTCTTTACTTTTAACAATCATTATCTTCGTATTAGACCGTCTTCCTGTTGCAAGAGCTGCTTCTATCTTAGTAATCAATGCTTCTGCCGGAATTGAATTAATGGATTCCATTAATGAAACAGTAAAGGCAAACAGCAAATATTTCAAAGTAAAATCAAGAAATGTTTCTGATTCTGCATTAGACGTAGTAATCGAACTTTGGTCTTCTAAGGAAGATGAATTGCTTAAAGCACTTAAAGAAATTGAAAAAGTTAACTCCGTATCCCTCATGGCACATGACGGAGAAGTAACATTCTAATATCAAACCCGAATCGGTACCCCAGACTTTTCAGCAATGAATTGTCTGGGGATTTTTTATTAGCAGAATTAAGAGCAGAGTTATTACGGAACAATCATATTTTTTAAAAAAAGAGCAAAAGAAAAAATAGTCCATACGCAGGTGCTTTGAGGCCGTCGGTACTTAGGTGGCGTCTTTTGCCACCTTATGTACCGCTACGAGCCGAAAGCAGCGAGAGCGTGCCTGCATTGGACTATTTGTCTTTTACTCTTTTATTATATCTACATGTTCCGTAATAACTTTGCCTTAATTTCCTAATCCCAAACGATTCATTGCCGAGAAGATTGCGCGTACAGATGCACGTGTAATATTGGAGCTTACGCCTACACCGTAGGTTACATGACCGGTTTCTGCATCCAACAAGTGGATGTAAGCAGCCGCCTGTGAGTTGGAACCACTCTGTAATGCGTGCTCGTTGTAATCCAGAATCTTGATAGAGAAACCAAGGTTTTCTTCAATACCGCGTTTAACTGCGTCAATCGGACCGTTACCAACACTGGTAAAGGTCTTCTCGACACCCTTGTCTGTGTAAGTAACCGTAACTCTTGTATCAAAGTCGCTTTCGATTTCTTCACTTAAATCATCCACTCTTAACTTACGGAAGTGAAGAGGCTCTTTACGGTTCAGATATTCTTCTGCAAACTTATTCATGATTTCATCAGGAGATACTTCACCCTGTACTTCGGATACCTTCTGGATAACATTTGCAAATTCCTTATGCATCGCCTTAGGAAGCTTGAATCCAAAGTAAATGTCCATGATAAAGGCAACACCGCCCTTTCCTGACTGGGAGTTGATACGGACGATTGGCTCGTATTCTCTTCCGATATCGGAAGGGTCGATTGGAAGGTATGGAACCTGCCAGTATTCGTTGTTACGCTCTTTCATAGCCTTAACACCCTTATTGATAGCATCCTGGTGCGAGCCTGAGAATGCGGTAAATACCAGCTTACCTGCATATGGATGTCTTGGGTGAATCGGAATCTTACAGCATCTCTCGTAAATCTCGATAATCTCATTTACATGTTCAATTTCAAGTTCCGGATTGATACCCTGTGAGAACATGTTATAAGCCACATTTAAGATATCCACATTACCGGTACGTTCCCCGTTACCAAATAATGTACCTTCTACACGGTCAGCTCCGGCAAGCATAGCAAGCTCTGTACTGGCTACACCCGTACCTCTGTCGTTATGAGGGTGAACACTTAAAATAATGGTTTCTCTATCCTCAAAATGCTTATTCATCCATTCAATCTGGTCTGCATATACATTCGGTGTGGTCATTTCCACTGTGGACGGAAGGTTGATGATGATTGGATTCTCTTTGGTAGGTCCCCATTCCTTCTGTACGGCGGTACAGATTTCAAGGGCAAAATCCATCTCTGTTCCGGTAAAGCTTTCCGGTGAATATTCTAAGATAATATTGCCAGGGAACTTAGCCGCACGCTCTTTTACCATACGGGTACCATTAATAGCAATATCAATAATCTCGTTACGTTCCATTCCAAACACTACATCTCTCTGTAAGGTAGAGGTGGAATTGTAAATATGTACGATAACATTCTTAATGCCTTCAATTGCTTCGAAGGTTCTGTCGATTAATTCTTCTCTACACTGTGTCAACACCTGAACACGTACATCATCCGGAATCAGCTTACGGTCTACTAACTGACGCAAAAAATCAAATTCAATCTGGCTGGCCGCTGGGAATCCAATCTCGATATCACGGAATCCTAACTTAATCAGGTATTCAAACATCTCAATCTTTTCATCTACCTGCATTGGATCAATCAATGCCTGATTCCCGTCACGCAAGTCAACGCTACACCATACCGGTGCTTTTTCAATCTCTTTGTTTGGCCATTCTCTCTCCGGATAGTTAAGAACGGGATTGCGCTTATAACGCTTGTAATTTACCATATCTATTCCTCCTTTTATTGCCGCCCGGGCATTTACACACTTATTAATTCCATAAAATGTATGTTGCTTTTACTTTCATTCTGAATATAAAAATCCCGCCTGTATTAATACTACAGGCGGGTACAATTCATCTATTCTCCGAGTCCGCTCTCTACTGCGGTAACCAAAGCTTTTAATGCTTCTGCTTCATCTTCGCCGTCACAAGATAATTCTATCTCGTCACCACATTTTACACACGCACCAAGAACACTCAGGACACTCTTTGCATTCGCTGTTGTATCATTAAAAGAAAACGTTATTAATGATTTATACTGCATTGCTTCTTTACATAGGATTACTCCACCTCTTAGGTGTAGTCCGGTAGGATTCTTAATGACTACCTTCTGGCTTACCATAATGTATTACCTCCCATTTAGTCTTATCAACCCAGATACTAATGATACCACCTTTATGAGTGAATCTCAACCATAAATTTTATAACATTGTATTCTGAATCAGATCAGCCAGTTTCTTAGCTTCCGCATCAATTAACGCCTGATCTTTGCCTTCGATCATAACACGAACCTTTGGCTCTGTTCCTGACGGACGGATGAGTACTCTTCCTTCTCCGGCGAACATCTCTTCTAATTTGGCGATTGCAGAGGCAATCTCCGGATAGTCCATATAATGATCTTTTTTGTGATTCGGAACCTTGGCATTTACTAAAGCCTGTGGCAGAACCGTCATAATCTTGCTCAGTTCGGATAATGGTTTCTTGGTATCTACCAATACCTGTAACAAATGAAGCGCGCTTAAGAGTCCGTCACCGGTCGTATTTTCATCGAGGAAAATAACGTGTCCGGACTGTTCTCCGCCAAGGCTTGCGCCGATTTCCTTCATACGTTCTAATACATAACGGTCGCCTACTTTTGTTGTCTCAATATTGAGATTCTGTTCCTTTGCCATAAGAGTAAAGCCTAAATTAGACATAACGGTTACAACAATGGTATCCTTCTTCAGCTTACCCTGACTTCTCATGTGGTTGCCCACAATTGCCATAATCTGGTCACCATCTACCAGATTGCCTTTTTCATCTACTGCTAATAATCTGTCCGCATCTCCGTCAAATGCCAGACCGATATCTGCCTTTTCGTATACCACACGTGCCTGTAATTCTTCCATATGGGTAGAACCACAGTTGGCATTGATGTTGGTTCCGTCCGGATTGTTATGAATGGCAATCACTTCTGCTCCAAGGTCTTTGATTGCTTCTACGGAAGTATAGAAGGAAGCTCCTTCTGCTGCATCAATTACCACCTTCATACCCGTTAAATCCACCGGTACGGACTGTACTGCGTGATTAATATATTCCTCTCTGGCATCTGTGCGGTACTTAATCTTACCTACACGTGACCCTGTCGGGAACGGAACATCCTTCATATTGCTCTTAATCAGCGCTTCAATCTCGTCTTCCATTTCATCCGGCAATTTATATCCATCTGCATCAAAAAACTTGATACCGTTAAATTCTACCGGGTTGTGGGAAGCAGAAATCACAACTCCTGCATCCACCTTGAATTTTCTTGTAAGATAAGCAACTGCAGGGGTCGGAATCACTCCTACGTATACCGCATTAGCTCCTACACTACACACACCTGCCATTAAGGCGTTGGCAAGCATATCCCCTGAAATACGGGTATCGCAGCCTACCATAATGGTTGGTTTGTGTTCTTTTTCTTTCGTTAATACATAGGCTCCTGCCTGACCAAGCTGCATCGCCAATAACGGGGTTAATTCCTCATTCGCAACGCCTCGTACACCATCTGTTCCAAATAATCTAGCCATTTTTTCTTACTCCTCCTCGAGCACTAACTGTACGGTTCCGCCTTCCTTTACATATACATATTCCGGTAATGTAAAGGTGGTTCTCGGATAATACGTACCTTCTTTCAGTACCAATTCTTCTCCGGCAGCAACAAAGTACTCTGCCACATCCAATGTACCAAATAACTCAGCCGCATTTAATCCGTTTACCTGGGATTGTAAACCTGCAAACTTAACAGGCACCATATCGTCCACTCCCTTAATCTTAGCTTTATATCCTTCGGGAACATTCGTTATGGTTATATTATCAATTGGAACCTCCAATGCTCTAACTTCTTCATTTTCCACCACAGCCGTAACTTGGGCTGTACCGGCAAACTGACTGTCCGCTAAAACAGTATTGTCAGGAAGATACTGCTTCAACTCAACCTGAGCAGTCACATTACCTTCTGCACCGGTTACATCCAATACATTCTCTACCAAGATGGAATTCACATTCTTTAATACAGAAGGTCTGGCCGCAATTACTACGGTCTCCGGCTTTCGGAGCATTTCTCCCGCAAACACATATCCCTCTGCCGGTGTTCCGGACGCTGTGTACTCTATCGGAACTGACTTGGTTTGCAAAATAGCCGCTGTAGTAAATACTTCTTTTACACTCATTTCAAGGCGGGAATCTTCCACTTCCCGTCCATCCGCATCATACAAATGCACCGGTAATGTGATATTCACATCGCTGGTTGCACCGTCTACATTAATTTCTACGGATGTAGATGCAATCTTATCCACAACGGATTCCGGTCCTGTAATAATTACCGCATTCTGATCCGTGCTGATATTACCAAGCAGATAACCTTCTGCAGGTTCGTTGGCCACATTGACACTAATCCGCTTCTGCATCTTCATCATGTTCTCAATATTAATTTCTACATATTCCGTATCCGTAATAATACTTTCAATCTTGCTGTCTGACTTTGTAGTCGTAAGTGCAATAGGCACCCGGCTTCCTTCCGTCATCTCACTCAAATCGGCTACCGCTACAATATTCTTCTCCGAAAAATCAGAAAAAACGGAACGGCTGGCGCGGACCGTAACACGTATGGTGTCTGTATCGTCCAATATCTCTACGTATTTTCCCGCATTGGTTAACAGATTCATATTCTGAAGCTGTACGGGCACCGTATATATTCTCTGCGTAACCGGGTCGTTAATATTCATGGAAATTAACCATAAACAGCAGGCACAGAAAAGTGCCGCTAATTTCAGTCCAAGATTATGAGTTAGCCTTTTTTTCATTCTTAGCCCATCCTTTCCATAATCTTAACTTCTTTTCTTCCGTTGTTTTATTCTGGATTCGCACAAGCAGTTCTTCAATATCCTGCTGGCTCAATCCTCTTTTCAATTCTCCCTTGTACGCTGCACTAATCATACCATTCTCCTCCGATACGATTAATGTAAGGGAATCCGTAGCCTCCGAAATACCGATACCTGCCCGGTGTCTGGTTCCGAGGGCCTTACTCAACTGGGTATTATCGGAAAGTGGGAGATAGCAGGTCGCGGATGTTATCCGGTCTCCCTTTATAATTACCGCACCGTCATGAAGCGGTGTGTTTTTCTCAAAAATATTAATAAGCAGCTGGCTTGTTACCATTCCATCCACAGTAATTCCCGTACTCTCGTATTCTGCAAGGGAATCATTCTGCGCAACTACAATCAATGCTCCTGTTCTTACACGTGACATTTCCACACAGGCTCTTGCCATCTCCTGAATGGTCTTATCGGAAAAAAGACCGCTTTCTGAACTCTTAATATCAATTGGCAGAAGACCGTTCATAATATTCTTCTTTCCCAATTCTTCCAAGGCACGTCTAAGCTCCGGCTGTAATACAATAACCAAAGCAATCACGGCAATCTGAAATACATTTTGGGCAATCCAAATAATGGTATTCATTTCCAATATGGCCGCAACCATAACAAATACCATTATTACTACAAGACCTTTTAACAGGTTCCACGCTTTTGTGTTTTTAATCCAGACCAATATCTGATAAATCAAAAAGGACAGAATCAGGATTTCCAACACATCGGAATATTGAATTGTTTCCAATTTAGGAATGTGCAGAGTAGATAGATATGTGTCTGCAAAAAATTTGAGCTGCTCCATATTCCTTAATCCTTAATTTTCTTTTTTACCCCTTCTTTGCTGCGTTCTTCCACACGGGAAGCGCCTCCGGTCGTCCTGGTCACTCCGTGAGCCGTTCTGACACTGGTCGGTGCCTGTGCAGTGCGAGGTGCAACACTTTTCTTGGAATTAATCTTTTTTACCTTTTTATTCGGGGTTGAGACAGTAATCTTTGGCACTGCCTTCACATAATAATAATATTCATCATCTTCAAACTGAACTTTTTCCACTCTCTTATAGTCCAAATTAAAGAACAAGAACTGCAAAGCATAACAAATAATACCTGCTACTGCCGAACCGAAAATAATGCCTGCGATGGAATAATTCAAATCCATCATAAGGTCACCCATCAAAAGAATCACAATGTCGGTAAGAATACCTGCCACAATGGCAACCAACCAACTGTGATCCATGGAGGTTCTGCGGATTACATACACAAGAACCAATGTTACTGCAAATGCAGCAATCATCACAAACATAGCCTTATTGTCTAAAAGCCCATCAATAATGAAACGCAATTTACTCATCATTGTCTCAGAACTCATAGACGAAATGGTAGAGGCATTATCCTCTGTGTATCCTACCAGGTAAGATACCACTACACCAAATGACACGGAAACCACGGATGCAGGACCACCCAATAATCCCAATGCTACCGGCATAACATAAGGTATCTTCATTGCAAACAAAATCGGTGTCAGCAATACCACCAAAGTCTCCTTTGGCGCAAACCGTAAAAATAAAAGAAACATAACCAAAAACATAGCAAGTACTACCAATGCACATTCCGGTGATAAGGCGTAATAATGCAAAAGCATGAAGCCTGCACTGATAAATGCTATGGTTTTAAGAGGCATAAATGAACAGAATAATGCTGCAACCAACACTACCGTCATACTGTCAATGCGTTCCATATATCCAATCTTGGAGTTGATCATCATAAAAACAATCATTGCCATTAAAAACTTCAAAATCGGATCAATATACGCTTCATATTTTGCATAAATCTGTTTGATATACTCTTTTGTTAATAATAATCCAGACATTGGGATATTCCTTTATTCTTACCTTTTTTATTCATAATATCGTGATAATCTTCTCAGATTACCATAATATGTTTTCAAACCTTGTCTTGCGCGGTTAAATCTGTACGATGCCACAATATAAACGACCAATGTATAAAATCCTACTGATATTAAATACTTAACCACCAAATCCTTACCTAGCTGCACCAAATCTATCTGGTACAGATTGCTCATAAATGCATCAAATTGGTACAGCAATACAATACTCCCTATAATAACAAAAGCCAATGTACCGCTAAAAATTGCTTTAATCATCTGCAAGGTAACATAATCGCTTCTGAAATACTTATTCGTCGCCAGATCCTGCTTCCCTTTACCGGCTTCATACGAAGCCATCTTCGTCATTAGTATAACCTTTTCTTCATTTATCATAATGCAACAAATCCTCTAATCTACTGTTCCAGGAAACGCATCTTATGCTCGGAACTTCTCTGTGCAGGAGATGCCGGTGCAGTTCCCTTAGGCATAACGCTCTTAAGCTCGCTTGTCATATCGGACTTACACTTTGGACAGAAACGGCCGCTCTTAATGTTAATACCGCATCTTTCACATGCAATACCGATTGGGGAATCATCTGAAAAGCAAAGTCTCTCTTCTTTAATCCACTGACGAATCTGCATCGGGTCTACTTCGCAGGCTTCGGATACCATACGGATATCACTTCCCGGATGTTCCTGCACATACTTCTTAACTCTCTGGAATTCTTCTTCCATCTCCGTTCTGCACTGTGCACAATACACAGGTCCCATTACATAATTAAAAAGTCTTCTACATTTTCTACAGTTTCGAACGTTCATGCCAATCCCTCACTTTTGTTCTTTATAAGCCATTACCCACAGCCACTGTCAATGAATAAATATTCTCCACTCCGGCAGCCTTACAAGCACGGGATATTTCATCCATGGTTGTCCCCGTTGTGTAGATATCATCCACTAGTATAATCGTCTTTAATTTTACATCATTTTGCATGATTAGAAAAGCCTTTTTCAAATTATTTTGGCGCTCCGAGAGCCCAAGTTTTTTCATGGCTTTGGTTGATTTTACCCGTTTTATCAGGTCGGTTTTTACCGGTATTCCAAGTAGCAGGGAAAGCTCTTTTGCCAACTCTTCTGCCTGGTTATATCCCCGTTTCCGGTATCTGCTCCTATGTAGCGGAACGGGCACTATGGCATCTGCCTGCAGCAAGCGCAGTCTCTTTCCGTGAAGCTCATATGCCGCTCCGGCATAATACCCCGCATATTCCGCCCTGCCCCTATATTTGAACCGGTACAGGCTCTCCCGTATTACCGGATATTCAAACACGGAAAAATTACGGATAAATTCGTGCTTTTTTCGTTTGCAGTCAAAACAATGCACTTCTTCTTTGCTCAGTTTTTTCCCACACACCATACACACATCCTGCGTTAACAACCGGACATTCCCTTTGCAAGAAATGCAAATTCCTTCCGGACCGCTAACTATTTTATCACAGATTGCACAGTGTCTGGGAAAAAATAAATCTAATAATTTACTTAAAATTCTCTTAAATCTCACATTCCTGCTTTCACTTCTCTGATTCGCGCAAGCAGTCCCGTATACCGCCTGCGGGCATTTCCGTTTTGTATCATCTCCATAACCGTGTCTTCACTTCCTAAAATGGTTACGCACCGTTTGGCTCTGGTGATTCCCGTATATAATAGATTACGGTTAAGCAGCTGTCTCGGTCCTCCCAGCAAAGGCATTATCACAGCGGGATACTCGCTTCCCTGGGATTTATGAATGGTTACCGCATACGCCAGTTCCAACTCATCCAGCTGGCCGAAGGGATAAGTTACTCTTTTGCTGTCCTCATATTCTACTGTTACGGTCTTTGCAAAATCGTTAATGGACAGCACAATTCCCATATCGCCGTTAAACACCCCGGTTCCCTTATCGATAGGAAGCTGAAAACTGTTCACAATTTCCCACTCCAGCTGATAGTTGTTCTTAATCTGCATAACTTTATCGCCTTCACGGAATACCACATCCCCATGCTGACATTCTGCCTTTTCCTTTGCCGGCGGATTAAGGTATTTTTGCAAAATTCCGTTTAAAACCTCTACCCCCAGACTTCCCTTCCTCATAGGTGTCAAAACCTGAATCTGATAAGGTTTTGCCTCCACATACTTAGGCAGTTTCTCTAATATCAGCAGAATCATATGCTTGTAGATAACCTCTGCGTTATTTCTGGAAAGAAAAAAGAAATCTTCGCTTTTGTTTGTCAGTAAAACCGGTTCTCCCTTGTTGATTTTATGGGCATTCACGACAATATCACTTTTCGCGGCCTGTCTGAAAATCTTTTGCAAAATGACTAAAGGAAAGCCTCCGGACGCAATCAAATCGCTGAGGACCTGTCCCGGTCCCACACTGGGGAGCTGGTTCACATCGCCCACAAGTATCAGCCTTGTTTCCAACGGAATGGCTTTTAACAGTGCGTAGAACAAATGAATATCCACCATGGACATCTCATCAATAATAATAACATCCGTCTCCAGCGGACTGTCTTCGTTCTTTTCAAAACGCGCCCGTCTTCCGTCTTCTAAAAAGGAACCGTTCAATTCCAGCAGACGATGAATGGTTTTTGCTTCAAATCCCGTAGCTTCCGTCATTCTCTTTGCTGCCCGTCCCGTAGGCGCTGCCAGCATGATATCCATGCCCTCCCGCTCAAAATAGCGGATAATGGCATTAATGGTGGTGGTTTTTCCGGTTCCCGGCCCTCCCGAAAGAAGAAACACTCCGTTACATGCAGCCTCATATACTGCCTTTTTCTGCAATTCATCCAATTCTATGGACAATTCCCTTTCTATCTCTTCTATCCGTTTAAGAATCCGTTCTTCTGTCTTTTGGTGTTTTTCAGTATTACCCGGACATTCCCACTCTGCCTCTTCCCTTGCATATACAGAACATAAATCCCTAAGCATTTTTGCGCAGGCAAGCTCCTCATAATAGGTTTTTGTCAAATAGCAGCAAACCTGCTCTCCCTCCTGCTTAAGAATCAGTTTTTTATCCATGGCCAAATTAGGCAGTATGATTTCCACCTGCTCTTCATCCACTTCCAATAGTTCCATAGAACGTCTGATTAATTCTTCCTTAGGAAGATAGGTGTGTCCTTCTGAAGCGGACTGTGAAAGGGCATAACACACGCCACATTGAATCCGGAATTGGGAGTCAATATGAATCCCTGTTTTCTGTGCTATCTCGTCCGCACGACGGAATCCGATGCCGTCTATTTCTTCCGCCAGCCGGTACGGATTTTCTTGCAAAATACGATAAAGTCCCATTCCATAGGCATCGTATATTTTCATAGCCAGATTATTGGTAATCCCGTATTTTTGCAGAAATACCATGGCTTCTCTTAATTCCTTACGCCCTACCATATATCCGGCTATTTCCATAGCCTTACGCTCACTGATTCCCTTAATTTCAGCCAATCTCTCCGGTTCCTCTTCCATAATACGGAAGGTATCATTGCCAAATTTTTTGACGATTCTTTTTGCCAAAGCCGGTCCGATTCCTTTTACGCCTCCGCCTGCAAGATAACGTTCCATGGCATAGGCATCTTCAGGAGCAATTACCGTAATCTGCTGTGCCTTTAACTGACGGCCGTATACTGCATGTTCCACATACTCACCGCTGATTTCTATGTTTTCTCCCTGTCCGATTCCTTGAAAGGAACCCACGCAGATAATATCTTCCTCTTCAGTATACAATTCAATTACGCCATAACCATTGGATTCATTATAGTAAATAAAATGGTCTATGTATCCCCGGATAACTTCCATTTCGTATCCTTCCTTACTCTTTTCGCTCTTCTTTATTTCCTTTAAAAACAGAAAAAGGATGCAGCAAATCCATGCGGCATCCTTTGTACATTTCCTCTTTCCGCCCTGACATTGCAATTAACTATTCAATACCATAGTTACGCTTCATCTGTTCATAAAGCATCTGTGCCAGTCCAAGGCTGTTATTTTCTGTCGATTCAGCTGCAATCTGCTGGAGGGCATTATCCTTAAAATAATCCACCAGACGTTGGGTAGTAGCATCCTCGTTGTCATTGTTTGGAATCGTTTTCTGCATTTCCTTAAACATCTGCTCAAGGAAATAGGCTTCAAACTCTTTGCAGGCCTCCATCAGCTCTTCGCCGGTGGCGTTGCTGTAGTCACCGGAAACTGTCTGTTGCAGTTTCTGTGTCTGTGCTGTCTGTGCCTGGGTTGCCATTATATCGCTGTAATAGGAACTGAGTCCTGTTAAATCAATACTACTCATACGTATTCCTCATTATCTCTTCAGATTGTTTGCAATCTGCATCATTTCATCGGATGTCGTAATGGCCTTGGAGTTCATCTCGTATGCTCTCTGTGCCACAATCATGTTAACCATTTCCGTTGCCACCTGTACGCTGGAGCTTTCTAAATAGCCCTGCACCACCTTGGTCTTGTCCAAATTGGCATTGGTTGCTTCGTTCATAGCCGCGCCGCTGGCATCGGTAACGCCATATAAGGTGTCTCCTAATTTTTCCAAACCGGAAGGATTAGAAAACTGATATACGCCAATGGTAATCCCTATCGGCTGGGCGTTGTTGCTTTCATCCGGATAACAGAGCTGGCCGTCTGCTGTAACAGTAATCTTACTGGCAACATATTGGGAACCGAGAATAATCGGTGCTCCTGTTGATGACATTACCGGAAGACCGTCTGTATTGGCAAGTACTAAGCCACCATTGGTTCCTAATGCAAAACCAAAATTACCGTTTCTTGTATAATAGGTGTTTCCGTCTTCTCCACGTACCGCAAAGAAACCTTTTCCTTCCAGTGCAAATGCGGTATCACTATCCGATGCAATCAAGGAACCCTGATTAAATACGGATGTAATGGAGGAATTGCGGACACCCAATCCTACCTGGGCACTGATTGGTTTCTGTTCTCCGTTGGCAGTAGTTGTTTTGGTCTGCAGATTCTGATACAGAAGAGATTTAAACTCTGCCACTTCCGCCTTATAGCCATTTGTATTAACATTTGCCAGATTGTTTGCAATCGTGTCAACATTTGTCTGCTGGGCAATCATACCGGTTGCTGCTGACCAAAGAGATCTTACCATACGCTATCTACCTTACACCTTTCCCAATCTATTTGCTGCAATTTCCAGTGTGGAATCAATCGTCTGAATCATCTTCTGATTGGATTCGTACTGTCTGGAAACCGAAATCATCTCTACCATTTCCGTTACTGCCTGTACATTGGATGCTTCCAGAAAGCCGGAACGGATTGTTGCATCGGAAGCCTTTACTGTATAGCCTTCTACCGGTTGATAATAATTCTCTCCATAGTGCTCCAGATAATTATAATCTTCAAAATCCGTAAGCCCTACCGTAGCCATTACCGCTCCGTTTTGTATAATTCTTCCGGACGAATCAATCTGTACTTCCTGATTCGGGTCTATACGGATTCTTCCTCCGTTGGAATTCAATACATAGTCCCCATCCTTGGTCACAAGATATCCTTCCTTGGTCAAGGTAAAACTACCGTCTCTTGTATATTTGGTGCTGGTTACCCCTGCTTTATTGGTAAACTCAACGGCAAAGAAACCGGAGCCTGAAATAGCAAGATCAAAGGTGTTATCCGTTACCTTGAAAGCTCCCTGTGAATAATCGGTATAATTTTCCCCGATTTTGACCCCAAGGTTCATGGTACCGATCCTTTTCGCCAGATTCACATACTCAGATGTGTCCTTAATCTTATAGGCCAGGACATCGTTAAACGCCTGACTGGTAGAACCTTCTTTCTTGTAACCTGTGGTATTCACGTTAGCAAGATTGTTGGTCAACACATCCATTCTGTTCTGTTCGTTGATCATGCCGGTATAGGCCGTATAAAGTCCCTTTACCATAGTCGTACTCCTAATATCCGGGGATGGACGGCATGCTCTGTACATGACACGCTCCCGCTCCCTTTATAACGCAGCAGTTCTAGACTCGAAAAAACCTCGTCAAGAACTGACGTCAACAGAGGGTCATTTTACAGAGCATGCCGTCCATCCCCTAATTCTTATAAATTCTCGTCTCTGTATCCTGCAGAAAACTCTACATACTTACCTGTTCCAATGGCTACAGCTGTCATTGGTTCTTCTGCGGTCATGGTTGTGATACCTGTCTTAGCACAAATCAGGTCTTCCAAACCACGGAGTAAGCTTCCGCCACCGGTAAGGACAATACCTCTGTCGGCAATGTCTGCTGCAAGTTCAGGCGGGGTCTTCTCCAATACGCTGTGGATTGCTTCCACAATCTGTGATGTAGTATCCTTTAATGCCTCCTCCGTATCCTCGGAAGAAACCTTTACGGTACGAGGAAGACCTGTTACCAGGTTACGACCTCTTACTTCTAAATAATCCGGTTCCGGTCTCTTATAAGCGGAACCAATTTTAATCTTAATATCTTCTGCTGTTCTCTCACCGATTAAGAGATTGTGCTTCTTTCTCATGAAACGTACAATGGCTTCATCAAAATCATCACCTGCTACTTTTACGGATGCACTTACTACGGTTCCTCCTAAGGAAATAACCGCAATGTCCGTTGTACCGCCACCGATATCTACAATCATGTTACCGCATGGCTTGGAAATATCGATTCCTGCACCGATAGCTGCAGCGATTGGTTCTTCGATGATAACTACTTCTCTTGCACCTGCCTGGTAAGTAGCATCTTCTACCGCTTTCTTTTCTACTTCCGTAACACCACTTGGCACACATACAGCAATCCTTGGCTTACGTAAGCTTCTGCGTCCGATTGCCTTCTGGATAAAATATTTCATCATCTTTTCCGTAACGGTGTAATCGGAAATAACACCCTGACGGAGCGGTCTGACAGCCACAATATTGCCCGGTGTTCTACCAATCATTAATCTTGCTTCTTCACCGATTGCCTTTATTTTATTGGTATCGCGGTCAAAAGCCACTACTGACGGCTCTTTGAGCACAACTCCTCTTCCTCTGATATAAACCAGAATACTGGCTGTTCCTAAATCAATTCCAATGTCTGTACACTGCATTCTATATACCCCTTTCTCGGATTACTTATTGTCAGTCCGAATCCATTTTCTTCCTATTCGGACACTTATCGCATGATAAATCAATTTATTATAAATGATTTTCTTCCGTTTTGAAAGAGGTTTCGAAAAAGTTAATAAAAGAACGCACGAAAAACAACTGGAATCCCTTCGCTCCCGTCTGCCTCCGTGCGTTGTATATTATTTATCGGTTATCGGGTCTTTTTTCTTAACCCTTTTTCAACATTTTTCCAATGTAATATCCAGTATAGGATTCCTTACATTTTGCTACTTCTTCCGGCGTTCCCTTGGCAATCACGGTACCTCCCCTGTCACCGCCTTCCGGACCCATATCAATGATATAATCCGCCGTTTTGATTACGTCCAGATTATGTTCAATCACTACCACCGTATTACCGGCCTCTTTTAGTTTATGGAGAATCTCAATCAGTTTTTCCACATCGGCAAAATGCAATCCTGTAGTCGGCTCATCCAAAATATATATGGTCTTGCCCGTAGAACGTTTACTAAGCTCCGTAGCCAGCTTAATACGCTGTGCCTCTCCGCCCGATAACTGGGTAGAAGGCTGGCCCAATTTTACATAGCCGAGCCCTACATCATACAAGGTCTGTACCTTCTGCTTAATACGCGGAAGATGTTCAAAAAAGTGGACCGCTTCTTCCACTGTCATATCCAACACTTCATATATGTTCTTTCCCTTGTAACGCACTTCCAGAGTCTCTCTGTTGTAGCGTTTTCCCTTACACACCTCACAAGGTACATATACATCCGGAAGGAAATGCATTTCAATCTTTACAATACCGTCTCCGGAGCAGGCTTCACACCGGCCACCCTTTACGTTAAAGCTGAAGCGCCCTTTCTGATATCCCTTTGCCTTTGCATCCGGTGTGGATGCAAAAAGGTCACGAATCATATCAAACATTCCCGTATACGTAGCCGGATTGGAACGGGGTGTACGACCGATTGGAGATTGGTCAATATCTATTACTTTATCCAGCTGTTCCACACCCTTAATGGTATCATGCTTACCGGATAAGGTTCTGGCGCGGTTCAATTGCTTTGCCAGACTCTTATATAATATCTCGTTAATCAGTGAACTCTTACCCGAGCCGGACACTCCCGTAACACAGGTCATAACTCCTGTCGGAATGTCCACTGTGACATTCTTAAGGTTATTCTCTCTGGCACCGCAAATGGTCAGCCAGCCCACCGGTTCTTTCCGGCTCTTCGGAACAGGAATGGAGCGTTTCCCGCTTAAAAACTGTCCGGTAACCGACTCTTCTATCTGCATAATCTCTTCCGCCGTTCCCTGGGCGATAACTTGTCCACCATGGGAACCGGCACCCGGTCCGATATCCACAATATGGTCTGCGGCCAACATGGTATCCTCATCATGCTCTACCACGATCAGGGTATTTCCCAAATCTCTTAGATTCTTAAGGGTACCTAAAAGCTTATCATTATCCCTCTGGTGAAGACCGATACTCGGCTCGTCCAAAATATAGCATACGCCTACAAGACCGGAACCAATCTGGGTCGCCAGACGGATTCTCTGTGCCTCCCCGCCGGACAGGCTGGAAGTAGCTCTTGCCAAAGAAAGATAATCCAGACCCACATCCATCAAAAAGCCCACTCTGGCACGAATTTCCTTTAATATCTGTGCACCGATATATGCATGGCTTTCCGAAAGTTTCATATTGTTCAGAAACTCTTGCAACGAGCCAATGGACATAGATGTAATCTCATAAATATTCTTGTCTGCCACCGTAACTGCCAGGGATTCCTTTTTCAGTCGCATCCCCTTACACAGTTTACAAGGAGTAATATTCATAAAGGCTTCATATTCCTGCTTCATAAGGTCGGAGGCCGTTTCCCGGTAGCGGCGCTCCATATTTTTGATTAATCCTTCAAAAATAATAGGATATGTGCCCTCTCCCCGCTGTCCTTTATAGTAAACCAATATTTCTTTATTGGTTCCGTAAATCAAGCTCTGTTGGATGTCCTCAGGCAACTGACCAAATGGGGTATCCATGGAAAAACCAAATTCTTTTGCCATAGCATTTAATATGGCATTGGTAAAACTTCCCGAGGTCTTACTGCTCTGCCAGCCCATACAGGCAATGGCTCCTTCGTTCAGACTCAGGCTCTTATCCGGAATCAGAAGCTCCGGTTCAAACTCCATCCGGTAGCCAAGTCCAAAGCAATCCGGACAGGCACCAAAAGGATTGTTAAAGGAGAAGCTACGCGGCTCTACCTCATCAATGCTGACCCCGCAATCCGGGCAGGCAAAACTTTCACTGAATGTCATCGGCTCTCCGTCAATCACATCCACTAACAAAAGTCCATCCGATAATTCCAGTACATTTTCAATGGAATCCGTCAAACGGGTCTCAATTCCTTCCCGCACCACAATACGGTCCACAATTACTTCTACCGTATGCTTAATATTTTTGTCCAACTGGATATCTTCTGACAAATCATATAAATTCCCATCTACCCGGACACGGACATAACCACTTCTTCTGGCACGGTCCAATACCTTTACATGGGTACCTTTTTTTCCGCGGACTACCGGTGCCAAAAGCTGTAATTTGGCTCCGTCTCCCAGTCTCATAATCTGATCCACCATCTGGTCTACCGTCTGCTTATGAATCTCTCTGCCGCATTCCGGACAGTGAGGAATTCCGATTCTTGCATACAACAAGCGGAAGTGGTCATAAATTTCCGTTACCGTACCTACGGTCGAACGCGGATTACGGTTTGTGGATTTCTGGTCAATGGAAATAGCCGGTGAAAGCCCGTCGATACGTTCCACATCCGGTTTTTCCATCTGTCCCAAAAACTGTCGGGCATAGGAAGAGAGGGATTCCATGTATCTTCTCTGTCCTTCCGCATATATGGTATCAAAAGCAAGGGATGACTTACCCGATCCGGACAAACCGGTCAATACTACCAGTTCATTTCTCGGGATATCCACATCCAGACTCTTTAAATTATGTTCTTTTGCACCCCGGATTTTGATATATTCCTTTCGGGGCTGCATCTTAACTACATCACTCATAATTACTCCTCGGCCGCCGGATGAAGTATACTGTTCCTTTCAAACACGCTCTCGCTCCTCTCATATGCAACGGTACTAAGCTCGAAAAAACCTCGCTAAGTACCGGCATATTCAAAGGGTTTGAGTGGAACAGTATACTTTATCCCGGCGAATAACAATTATTTATTCATCAATTTTTTTATTTCCATCATCTTATCTCGAAGCTCTGCGGCAGTTTCGAAATCTAATTCTGCGGCGGCTTTCTTCATTTGTTTTTCTATCTTCTTAATCAGCTTTTCTAACTCACCCTTATCCATAGATTCCGGATCTTTTTCAAACCGCATTTCTTCCTTGGCAATTACCTTGGAAATACTGATCAGGTCGCGGACGGCCTTCTTGATGGTAGTCGGTGTGATACCATGCTCTTCGTTATACTTTTGCTGGAGTTCACGACGGCGGGCAGTCTCGCTGATTGCCTTGTCCATGGAATCCGTAATATGGTCCGCGTACATAATAACACGGCCTTCGCTGTTACGGGCGGCTCGGCCGATGGTCTGAACCAGGGATGTCTCTGAACGGAGGAACCCTTCCTTGTCCGCATCCAAAACCGCAACCAGACTAATCTCCGGAATATCCAGACCCTCACGTAATAAATTAATACCCACCAGCACATCAAACACATCCAGACGCATATCCCGGATAATCTGGGCACGCTCCAGGGTATCAATATCGGAATGCATGTATTTGACACGGATTCCCACTTCCTTCAGGTAATCCGTCAAATCTTCCGCCATCTTCTTGGTCAGGGTAGTAACCAGAATCTTATTCTTCTTATCCGTCTCTTTGCGTATCTCGCCAATCAGGTCATCAATCTGACCCTCCACCGGTCTTACAAACACTTCCGGGTCCAAAAGCCCCGTAGGGCGGATAATCTGTTGGGTACGCAGCAATTCATGCTCTGCCTCGTAGTCCGAAGGCGTAGCCGAAACAAATAACATCTGGTCAATATGCTGCTCAAACTCTTCAAAATTCAGCGGACGGTTATCCAATGCCGACGGCAGACGGAACCCATAGTCCACCAGCGTATTTTTACGGGCTCTGTCTCCCGCATACATTCCCCTTATCTGTGGAATGGTAATATGGGACTCATCAATAATAATCAGGAAATCATCCGGGAAGAAATTAAGCAGGCAAAACGGGGTCTCCCCCGGAGTGAGATTGTTCAACGGGGCCGAATAATTCTCAATGCCGGAACAAAATCCGGTCTCACGAAGCATCTCTATATCAAAGTTGGTCCGCTCGGAAATCCGCTGTGCCTCAATCAACTTATCTTCACTCTTAAAATAACGGACGCGCTCCTCCAATTCCTTTTCAATTCTCTCACAGCCTTCCAATATCTTATCCTGTGAAATCACATAATGGGACGCCGGGAAAATAACCACATGCTCCAATGTGGCATGCAGCTTACCGGTCAGGGGTTCTACCTGTACAATCCGGTCAATCTCGTCCCCGAAAAATTCTATACGAATCAGATAATCCCCGCCTTCTGCCGGGTATATATCAATAGAATCGCCCCTTACACGGAAGGTAGCGCGCTCAATATCCATATCATTGCGTGTGTAACGGATATCTATCAGCTCACGCAATACCACATCTCTGTCTTTCTGCTGTCCCGGACGGAGAGACACCATCATCCCCTTATATTCTTCCGGACTTCCCAGACCATAAATACAGCTGACACTGGCAATAATAATAACATCTTTACGCTCCGAAAGAGACGCCGTAGCCGACAAACGGAGCTTCTCAATCTCCTCATTAATGGAAGAATCCTTGGCAATATACGTATCGGAAGACGGCACATATGCCTCCGGCTGATAGTAATCATAGTAGGACACAAAATACTCTACTGCGTTCTCAGGGAAAAACTCCTTGAATTCCCCATAGAGCTGTCCTGCCAAGGTCTTATTATGTGAAATAATCAGAGTCGGCTTGTTCAGTGCCGCAATGACATTTGCCATAGTAAAGGTCTTACCGGAACCGGTAACACCCAATAAAGTCTGAAATTGATTACCCTCCCGGAATCCTTTTACCAAAGTCTCAATGGCCTGTGGCTGATCTCCGGTAGGTGCATATTCGGAATGCAAAACAAATTTATCCATAAAAATGTCTCCCAGCCATTCGTTAATTTACACGAACCTATTATAGCAAAACTCTTTTTAATTGTACAGAACAAATGTTCTTTTATGATGAAGTTTATTCCTTCTTCCCTATTGCCGGCGCACTTGCAGGTATACTTCCTACTCTTATACATAAAAAAGCCCCCTTAAGCAGATTTGGGTTGTTTACCCTGTCTGCTTAAAGGGAATTCTGTCACACTTCCGTTCTCTTTTGTTTATCACTTGTTTTCCATCTGTTTCTTTCTGCTTTAGAGGCAATACTTCAAATACTCTTCATCCGGGATTTTTGCTGACTCTACTGCCTTCATAATTGCTTTCTGCATTACTTTGGCACTCAATGTACCCACTAAGTTCAAATCGGAAACGACTTCTCCTACACTGCAGGCATAAATACTGTCGCCATCTGCCAATGTTCCTACCGGGTTGATGCATCTGGCATATGCATTGCGCGTCATGTCTGCAATCTTATTTAACTTCGCCTTGTCAAATTTGGCATTCGTAATTACACAGCCTATCGTGGTATTGCTTGTAAACAAATCCTTCGGTGCGCTCATAAAGCTCATAAATGCCGCTTCCAAATCTACAAAATTTTTACGTTCCGCATCCAAAAGACCTGCGATTTTTGCACCGTTTTCCGGATTAAAAATGTCTCCAAAGGCATTTACCACTACTACTGCCGCAATCTGAAGTTCTCCAAACTGAATGGCATGAATGCCCAATCCGGCCTTCATTGCCTGCTTCATTCCTAAGAGCTTGCCTACGCTGGCTCCCGTTCCGGCACCGATATTTCCCATGCGCTCATCCGTCGTTTCCAATGCTTTTTTGCATGCTTCATATCCCATTTTGGCATCCGGTCTGATATTATTTTTGCCATATCCAAGGTCAAAAATACAAGACTGGCACACAAGAGGTACCAATGCAAACCCTGTGTTATAGCCGATTCCGTTTTCCTCCAGGCACTGCATAACTCCGTCGCTTGCCGCAAGACCGTACGCACTGCCTCCGGACAACACAACAGCATTAATCGGGTTTTCTGCCGTAGCACTGTCTGTCAAATGAATTTCTCTGGATGCAGGACCTCCGCCGCTGATATCACATCCCGTTTGTGCCCCGTTTGGGAAAAAGAGTACGCTGACACCGGTCTTTGCCTCATCATCCTGAGCATGTCCAATGGATACTCCTTTTATTTCTTTTATGGAAATTTCTTTTACTAATCCGTTCATAAAAACCTTCCTTTAAGTATGGCCCCATAAAACTATGCTTTATGAGGCCTCATTACTCCACTTATTGTTAATCTATATGTATTGTTTTCTGTAACGCTCTGCACACCGCTGTTGCAATAAACATACAGCTAATGGCTTCCACAATGCCGTTTACCGCTACCATACCAAGCATAAATGCCAATAAGGAAATACCGCCTTCGCCGGCATATCCATAGCTCCCGATTGCGATATCCAGCCATGTATCCGAAAAAATCAGATAATTTCCCACGATGTACAACAGGGTATTGGTAATCGGAGTTAAAAAGCAACACAGTCCGACTCCCACTATTTTTGCTTTCTTAATCCGTTTTAAGAATCCATACACCAATCCGGGTACCAATCCCACAAGTACTCTTGCCACAACACAGCAGACAAAGGTACCTACCGGAGATATCTGCAGCATGGTTGCCCCTAACGGGCTGGCTCCAAAGCACTGTACAAAACTGGTCATACCAAATACAAAACCAAGGAAAGCTCCTGCTTTTGGTCCTAATACTACGGATCCAACTGCTACCGGAATAACGATGAACGTTATTTCAACGCCCCATGGTGTCTTTAGGTACCCCAGCGGTGTAAATGCCAAAATCAGCACAATTGCTGTTAATAGCGCCATCTGGGCCATTCGTTTCACGTTTACATTGTTTTTCATTATTCAATTCCTCCTACTACCGCTCCGACTTACTCGGATGCAATGTATTTTGTTGGCTTCCCACCAATCGTTGAAAGTATAACACAGGAAAATTGAAAATACAACAAAGGAATCCGGCACCTTATGTTGCCGGATCCCCCATATCATTATTCTTCTGATTCCGATACCAATTCTTCCCCAGGAATCATGAGCTCATCTGCACTGATTTCCTGAATTTCCGTTTCTACAGGTACGGTCTCTTTTAAAACGATTTCTTCCGCAGAATCATCTTTTACTTTAAAATGAACTACCTGTTTTTGAAGTGCGTTCATAACCTCAGATACCTGCTCTAAATTGTCGCTGATTGCCCGCATATCATTGGCAAGATCCATGGTGTTGCCAACAACGCTGGTAATACCTTCGGTACTTTCCGAAACCGTATTCGCAATGTCTTCGTTCGCAGTTGCAAGAGCCTGCATTACTTCACGGAGTCCCATTGTTCTTTCGTTGATTTCATCCATTAATGTATCAACCGTAGCAGAATCCTGATAATACTGGACACCTGTCTGCTCCATCTGCTCGTAGTCACCCATAACACGGGTATTCATAAAGTCTACTAAATTCTTGGCATTTGCCGCCAGCTGTTCAACCGCAGCAACCACACGCTCTGAAATCTCCTGAATATTGTTCGCTGTATTCTTGGAGTTATCTGCAAGATTACGGATTTCATCTGCTACTACAGCAAATCCTCTACCAGCTTCACCGGCACGTGCTGCTTCAATAGAAGCATTTAGCGCTAAGAGGTTGGTCTGTCCGGCAATACTTAAGATATCCCCTGTCAGACTCTTGATCTGTTCAATCTGTTTACTATCTTCAATTGATGCAGTAACCTGGGCATCGATGGTCTCCATCATATCCTGTGCCCTCTGACGACTCTCTCTTGTCTGATCCTGCATCTTCTGGGCACGCTGCTTAATCTCTTCTGAGAACCGGGCGCCTCCGTCCACCTTCTCAGCAATCTGTCCAACGGAACCCTCTGCATCCCTTGTACTTTCTGTTTCTGTCGTAACCGTTGCAGAAACTTCTTCCATACCGGCCGCTAACTGTTCCATAACGCTTGAGGTATCCTCTGCGCCGGAATTAGCCTTCTCAACGTTTTCCATAACTTCGGTCTGGCGAACGGCAATTTCTTCACAAGACGCTACGATATTACCAATCAGTTCCTGAAGAATTTCAATGAATTGGTTAATACCGTTTGCCAATATGGAAATCTCATCCTTAGTAGTCACCGGTACACGCTTTGTAAGGTCTCCGCGTTCTTCCTTGATATCTGTGATAATCCCGTTAAGAGATTTGGTCACCTTTTTAATCGGCACTACAATAAGCAGGTAGGAGAATACCATTACAACTACAGAAACCACGAGAATCACCGCAACAACTACAATTGTCATGGATGATGCCGTAGTAACAGTGGAATCTATTGCCTCTTTACCGGCAACAAATTCACCCTGTGTAAAAGTAAGTAATTTTGAAAAGTTCATAACGATGGAATCATTCAACATATTAATCTCATTCAAAATTACTAAATTAGCCTGTTCTTTGTCTCCGCTCTTACTGGCTGCCAATGCCTTTTCAACGGAGGTTGCAAATGTATCCAGTCTGGCTTCCACAACGGAAAATGCCTCTATTGCTTCTGTATCATCTTCGCTCAGCGTTGCTTTGTACTTATCACGCAACTCCTTCATCTCAGCAAGATTCGCCATTGCTTCCGTCTCGTATTCTTCCATTACATTTTTAAGATTTACATTCACATGACTGAAAAGCAACCGGTACACCGTCAGATATTTTTGCTGAAGTTCATAAATAGTTGTCATACTATCCACTTCTTCTGCTAAAATGCTCTGGCTCTGTTTGGATACTTTGTTAAGGTTTGTGTTCTGGTATCCCATTCCGGCGATTGCTAACGCTGCCATAACAGCTACCACAATCGCAAACTTAAATCCTATCTTTTTCATTCGTGCTACCTCCCGGCGGCGATGGTCATCCCCCATAACCATCTCGTATTAACTAGTACCTTTGTATTATAACAAATGATTGCAAAAACAACTACTGTAAACAGTAGTTGTTTTTACTTTTTCTTCAATTTTTGTAAAATCCTTCTACAAATTTATACTATGCCTTCTTTGCTTCCTTTACCTTAGCAAATACTGCCTGTAATACGATGAAGAAACAAAGTAGAATCGCTGTAATAATATTAGCCCATGAACTTACCAGCTTACCATGTGACTTAACCAATGTAGAAATGGTACCGTTAATCAATACACCGAAGAATGTACCGATTACATTACCAACACCACCGGTTAACAGGGTTCCGCCGATAACGGAAGAAGAAATGGCATCCATTTCCAAACCGGTCGCCTGTGTAGGAGTACCACACATTGTATTTAAGCAATAGCAGATACCACCGATGGAAGTTAAGAAGCTACATAATACATGGGACATTAATCTTGTTTTCTTAACATTAAGACCCATTAATGTAGCAGACTGCTGGTTACCGCCTACCGCATATAAGCTACGTCCGAACTTTGTATAACGCAGAATTAAAAATACAACAATTACTGCTAAAATAGCAACCAATACGGTTACACGCACATATGGAATCTGTAAAACACCCTTCTTATTGGTGTATGCGCCAATTTCAAACGGCATATTCACTTTCAAGGATGCAAGCTTAACAAATAACTCATCCGATACGATACTTACCTGATCTTTACTAAGTACCGCCGTCATACCACGGGCAAAAAACAGACCTGCCATGGTAACGATAAACGGCTGGATATCAAGGTATGCAATACAATAACCCTGAGCAGCACCAAAAATAATACCTACTACTAAAATGATAACCATTAATACCGGGCTCTTTAATCCCCATTTTTCAATACCTACTGCCATAAGCATACAATCCATGGCAATTAAGGAACCAACGGAAATATCAATACCACCGGTAAGCATAACGCAGGTTACACCACAAGCCGCAACAATAAGGCCGGCATTGTTAATTAAGATATTTAAAAATGTCTGCAAACGGGTAAATCCCTTATCTGCATATACTACACAACCCATACCGTACATTACGATAAATAATACGATTGTGATAATCAATAATACTGTATTACTGTTAATTCTAATTTTTTTCATATTAAGCTACCTCCTTTACAGCAGCCTTCTTTGCAGAAAGCTTTTTGAAGTAGTCCTTTACAGGAGGAGCCTGGATAACTACGATCAGGATAACGATAATTGCCTTGTATACCGGTGCTTCTGCAGAAGAAATACCTAACGCATACATAGTTGTTGTAATGGCCTGAATCGTGTAAGCACCAATAATGGAACCTGCAAGGTTAAATTTACCACCGCCTAAGCTGTTACCGCCAAGAGCAACTGCAAGGATAGCATCCATTTCCAGATTGAGACCAATGTTATTGGTATCCGCAGAATAAATTCTGGAAGTCTCCACCAAACCGGCAATACCTGCGCAAAGACCGCAGATGGTATAGCACATTAAGATAATCTTGGCAGAGTTAAATCCGGAAATTCGGGAAGCTCTCTTATTAATACCTACTGACTGGATATATGTACCAAGAGCTGTGAATTTAAGTACACAAGCCATGATAACAATACAAACAACTGCAATAATAATCGGTGTCGGCATAAATCCAACATAAGAACCGATTACCTGGAAGGAAGGTACACGAACGTATACAATCATACTGTTACATAATAACAAACCGATTGCACGGCCTGCTGAGAACAGAATCAATGTGGCAACCATCGGCTGGATATTCATATATGCAACCAAAAAACCATTGAATAAACCACATACTACTGCGATTGCAAGACCACATACAATACCTACCCAGAGAGGGTTCTTGTATTCGGATACATTCGTTACGCCAAAACCGGCAAGCATCATACAGCACATACCACCTGCCAAACTCATTACAGAGCCTACGGAAATATCGGTACCTGCTGATGCGGATACAACAAGTGTCATACCAAGTGCCAGAATTGCAATTTCACTACCACGGTTTAATACGTCAATCAAACGACCGTATAATACTCCGTTTTTAATGGAGATTTCAAAAAAGCTTAATGCAGGATTTCCACAAGAAATGTCGTAAGCAACATTAATCAGCATAACTAAAAGCATACTGAAAATCGGCAAAAACAATTTCATTTTTGTAATTTTCTTAATCTTATTCATTGTCGTCACCTCCTGCAATGGCCTTCATTACGCTCTCCTGTGTCATTTCACCGGAGATTTCTCCAACCTTTGCACCGTCACGAAGAACTGCCATCTTATTACATGTACGAAGCATTTCTTCAATTTCGGAAGAAATAAAGATAATACTCTTTCCTTCTTCTGCAAGCTGAATAACCAATTTCTGGATTTCTGTCTTGGTACCTACGTCAATACCACGTGTCGGCTCATCCAAAATCAGGAAATCCGGATTTGTAGCCAGCCATCTTGCCAGAATAACCTTCTGCTGGTTACCGCCGGATAACTGTTTAATTAAGGTTTCACGGCTTGCTGTCTTAATCTGTAAAAGATCAATAAACTTATCTGTAATTTCAATCTGCTTTGCCATTGGAATCTTCTTAAGAGGACCAAGCTTAGCCTGCATGGCAAGAATAATATTCTCACGTACGGAAAGGTCTGCGATAATACCTTCTGCCTTTCTGTCATCCGGTAAAAGTCCCATGCCAAGCTGCATGGCATCAATCGGGCTCTTAATCTTAACATCCTTACCATCTACTTTAAGAGTACCTGTCTGCGCTTTATCGGCACCGTAAATGGTTCTTGCCAATTCGCTACGGCCGCTGCCCAATAGTCCGGTAAGACCAACTACTTCTCCCTTATGGATATTTAAATCGAATGGTTTAATGGTTCCGGCATGGCTTAATCCGCTCGCTTCGATTTCATATGGAGCCTCAGTAAAATCTTTACTTCCTTCCGGCTTGATAGATGCAAGATCGTCAAAGTCCTTACCCATCATAGCCGCTACCAGCTTCACTCTCGGTAATTCCTCAATGGAATATTCTCCTACCAGAGTACCGTTACGGAGTACAGTAATACCGTCACAAACTGCATATACCTGCTCTAAGAAATGAGTAACGAATATGATACCAACACCCTGATTCTTTAAACGGCGCATCATACCAAATAATTTCTCTACTTCGTTATCATCCAGTGATGATGTAGGTTCATCAAGAATCAGAACCTTACATTCCATATCTACAGCACGGGCAATTGCTATCATCTGTTGCAACGCCAGTGAATAATCTTCAAGATTTTGTGTTACATCAATATCTAAATCCAGGTCACTCATTAATTGGGCTGCCTGGCTAATCATTTTCTTTCTGTCAACTGTTCCCAGTTTTGTTAATGGTTCTCTTCCGATAAAGAGATTTTCTGCTACCGATAAGTTCGGACAGAGGTTTACTTCCTGATACACTGTGGAAATACCCTTTTTCTGAGCATCCATAGTATCTCTATTTACGATTGGACCTTCAATACCTTCTAAAAAGATTTCCCCTGCTTCAAATTTATTTACACCTGTGAGGCATTTGATAAGAGTGGACTTTCCAGCACCATTCTCCCCCATCAGTGCACGGATTTCCCCTTTTCTTAATGTAAAGTCTACATTCTCAAGAGCCTTTACACCGGGAAATGTCATGCAGATGCCCTTCATTTCCAATACTACATTCTTTTCCATATTAACATCCTCCCTCTACTGCCGTAGTGGTTTTGCTTTTCGAATAAAAGAGGGAGAAATCCCATTTTTATATGGAGTTTCTCCCTCCTGTAAGTCTACTTTACAGTCTCAAGTAATTATTACAAACTGCGGATTAGTATAAACGTCCGTCTAATACTTCCTGAGTCATTGTGATAGCTAATGAGCTTTCGATACCAGGAGCTACGAATGCCTGATCTTCTACTAATGTATATTCTGGGAATTCTTCGCCAGCTTCCATCTTCTTGATGATTTCATCAACGTATGCAGCCTGAATTGGGTTACATTCTACGTTACAGTGAATATCGCCATCTAATGTGTACTGTAATCCGTCATGTGTAGCATCGAAAGAGATGATGATTACATCGCCGTCTGTACCATATGTGATACCAGCTGCCTTCATAGCGTCCATAGCACCATATGCTTCGTTATCGTTGTGGCAAACAACTACGTCGAATTCTGGGTAAGACTTAATGAAGGATTCCATAACCTGCTGTCCTTCTTCCTGTGTGAAGTTACCTGACTGAGAATCTAAGATTTCCCATTCTGGATGGTTAGCTGCAACTTCGTTGAAACCTTCTGAACGTCCGATTGCTGCAGATGCACCAACTGTACCTTCGATAACAAGAATCTTAGCAGCTTCGCCGCCTAAGTATTCTTCTAACCACTTACCAGCTGTAACACCTTCTACGTGGCAGTCTGTACCGATGAATGCGTCATACATAGAAGCGTCTGCGTCTACCTGACGGTCAGCTACGATAACAGGGATACCTGCATCTGCTGCTTCCTGAAGAGGAACATCCCAACCTGCAGCCTGGATAGGAGCAAGGATGATGTAGTCAACTTCCTGCTGGATAGAGTTACGAACTGATTCGATCTGTACGTCGTGGTTGTTATCACAGTCAACGAATACTAATTCATATCCGTTTGCTTCTGAGAAAATATCCTGATAGTTCTGTGTGTTAGCTGTACGCCAGTCAGATTCATGACCTACCTGAGCGAAACCAACTTTGATTAATCCGCCTGCTTCTTCTGCCGGAGCTGCTTCTTCTGCCGGAGCTGCTTCTTCTGCCGGAGCTGCTTCTTCAACTGCTGCTTCTTCTGCCGGAGCTGCTGCTTCTTCTTTAGCGCCACATCCAACTAATACTGTTGCAACCATAGCTGTTGCAAGAATCATAGATAAAATTCTTTTTTTCATGTTTGATTGTCCTCCCTTTTTTTATTAACAAACATTGAAAGTTTATCTCGGAACGTATTCCGTTCCCGTGAGTCCACTTTAATTCATTTTCTATTCACCCGCAACGCAACTTCTTTTAATATTTTTGCATTTGTATGGATTAACAATACAAATTTGTGTATAATATCGTTAAAAAACAATACAAATTTATCCATAGTGCCAATTTGGGGATTATTTTACTGTAATCATTTCCTTTTCTACTAAAAAAGTTGAATTTTTTATGATACAGAACTCCGGAATTCTTTGTTTTTTCCATGTACTTTTTGCTCAAAAGCCTTGCGATAATGTGGTTTTTTTATTCCCAACCGAGATTTTTTTATTCTTGATTAGTAAATTTTAGTTGATTTTTTTATTTTCTACGGTCAGGAAGGAGTATGAAATATGTCAAAATATAAACAGATTGCCGAAGAACTGCGGGAACAGATTGTAGCCGCCGGAAGCCTAAAGCCTCTTAAGCTTCCCACAGAATCGGAACTTTGTCAGAAATATCGTGTCAGCCGCCAGACCGTGCGACAGGCCCTTCATACCCTAGAAGAAGAAAAACTGATTACACGAAGACAGGGCAGCGGTGCCTATACCGTTCCTCAGGCTTCTCTTCTTAGGGAAAAGAAAATCGTTCTTCTCATCTCTGAGGAAAATGAATATACCTATCCCAAATTCATCAGTAGCCTTCGGGCTGAGTTACGGAGAATGGGATTATCGCTAACGGTCTGCATTACGGAAAATGACATTAATATGGAAAGAAGTATTTTGACAAAGCTGTTAGCCGACTCCGTTTTCCTCTTACTCAGTGAACTGCCTATGTCCGTTTTTCCAAATCCCAATACCGATTTGTACGAAAAACTGATGGTATCCGGCACAAAAGTTATTTTTTTAAACCGAAGTGCCTCCCCACTACCGGGAGCTTATTCTGTTTACAGCGATGATGTTTCCGGTGGAATTACGGCAGGAAACCATCTGATTTCCCTGCTCCGCTCCGAGCCCTTTGTTATTTTGCCGGATTATGCCTATAATGCCCATTTGATTTATGCCGGGCTACAGATTGCCTATCGGGATAACCGTATGCCGATTCCGTCCCAAAATATTTTCTCCTATTCCAAACGGGATTTGCAGCAGCTTCGTACACGCAGGGACACCGGCTTCTTAACGGATTTTGTCCGGCTCTATGCCCATACCTGCGACTCCGTCCTATGTTACAGTGACGAAATTGCCTATCGGCTGATTAAGGAATTATCCTATGCCGGCATCTCCGTTCCCGGTCAGATAGCCGTTGTCAGTTTTGATAACAGCTACCTTTGTACCCTGAGCAGTCCCACACTTACTTCTCTTGGGTTATCTGCCGACGAACCTGCCACAACCCTTGCATCCATGATTCAGGGGATTCTTCACGAAGAAGAAACAGAAAATAAAATACTGCCATGGGAAATCATTTCCCGTGGCAGTACACGCTAATCCTATGGATTACGAATTACGATATTCCCGGGGCGTACAGCCCTGGGTCTTTTTAAATACAAAGCTAAAATAGTGAGGGTCCTTGTAACCCACTTCCATGGCAATTTCTGCCGTATGCATATCGCTCTGGCGCAATAGCTTCTTAGCCTTATCCATACGTTTCTTGGTTACGTATTCGATAAATGTCACGCCCATTTCCTGACTGAATATGGCGCTGAAATAATTCGGACTGACATCAATAACTGCAGCTACATCGTTAAGGGAAAGTGTCTCATCCGTATATTTTTCCTCAATGTATTCCAATGCGCTTTTTAGTATTGTATGACTTCTGTCGTCATTCTCCTTTTCACGCTCCACAATGGCCTGCCCAATCAATTTCCGTGCATACTTCTTTAAATCCTCAATACTACTGTTTAAATCCGGAATGGTCTCGGCATCGGCACTACGGACAAACTCCTCCTGACTCCTTCCTAAGGTTTCCGCATATGCCAAGGTAACAAACCGGATATTCAAGATCAGATAATTACGGAACAGCTTTGATTTCAAAGGTTCTTGAAGACTTAAAAAGTAATTACTGATGAAATCATCCACTTCACTTTCAAGACCATTTTCCAAAAAGCGTTTTACGATTTCAGGATTCACTTTATTGACATCTAATTTTTCCAATTTGCTGTCATCATTATTTGTGGCAAAGTCTTCCGTTGCTTCCGTAATAACATGGTCTGCCGGTGAAAGATAACGGAGCGCCAAAATATGATTTACCTTATTGTAACAATCCGCAAGCTGGCTGAGACGTTCCACCGTAGTACCTGCTGCTACGTACCAGTCATAATCCCCGTCTACTTCGGAATAAATCCTTGTTATATTTTGGAGCGCCCGCTGGACATAGGTGTCCATCATATCCGCCTCTCCCTTGACAAGGATTCCGTAAGTATTAATATTCCAATTAAAAATAAGGTACTCACGGAAGCGTAGGAAATAATGCATCATTTCATCCTGACAACGGATGAACTCCACAGAATCTGTATTCTGTCCATCTGCCAGCTTACGCTTTCTCTGGGCACTTACCATAATCAGATTGTAGCAAGGTCCCTCCAAATCCAGCGAAAGTTTTTCTATTTCTGCATAGATATCATGTACCGGAAGCCGTCCGCTGAATACCTTTTCAAAGAAAGTTCTTCTGGACATAAGCTCATATTCATGCATTTCACTCCGGAACTTCTCCATATACATTTTCTTTTCTTTTTCAGAATCAATTTTTTCTTTTACCTCGAGAAGAACCTTTTTCATGGTTTCTCTCGTAACAGGCTTTAGGATATATTGCTCTACTCCAATCTGGATGGCCTGTCTGGCGTAATCAAAATCATCATGTCCGCTGAGAATGACAATCTTCATATTGGGAAATTCTTTGGCAACCATACGGCTTAAGGTCAATCCGTCCATAAACGGCATTTTGATATCCGTAATCAATACATCCGGTCTGGCCTTTCGGATTAGCGGAAGCGCCATTTCTCCATCACTGGCCTCGCCTACAAACTCATAGCCAAACTGCTGCCACGGCATATTATCGCGCAGCCCTTCCCTCATAATACTTTCATCTTCAACCAGGAATATCTTTAACATCTGATTTCTCCCTTATCTTTCCGCATGGGTTCCTGCGGATACGAAGCGCAAATTAATATGTTCTGCTTTCCAAATACTGGTCTACATTATCCTTTGTAAACACTTTATCTTCTACAATATATTCTTTTTCAACGGCAATTCCCCGTTCTAACATGTGAATTACCTCTGCAAGGGTCTCCCCCTGTTCCGGATTACATTCAATATCCACGTCGATTTGTCCGGCTTTTACCAATTCCAATGCAGCCCTTCCGCCATCAAAGGCAATGATACGGATATTGTCATTCGTGCCCACATAATGTCCGGCTTCTTTTAGTGCCTCGATGGCTCCAAATGCCATATCGTCATTTTGTGCAACCAGCACATCAATGTCATCATACTGTCGCAGGAATTTCTGCATGACTTCTTTTCCTTTTGCTGTTGTAAAATCCCCCGACTCCTGATTAAGAATAAACCAGTTCTTATGCTCCTTTGCCACCAGCTCAAAGCCCTTACTTCTTCCCAATTGAGCAGTAGAACCTAAAGTTCCTTGCAGAACCACAATATTCACTTCATCTGCGTCCTGCCCGGCTCTCTTTAAATCCTCCTCAAGCCATCTTCCGGCCTGTTCTCCTTCCCAATAGCTGTCCGTTCCTATCCATGTGGTATACAAATCCGAATCTTTCTCACTAATGGAACGGTCTACTGCAATAACCGGAATCCCCGCTTCACGTGCTTCCAACAAAATCGTTTCCCAGCCATCTTCCATAATCGGGGAAAAGGCAATATAATCCACTCTCTGGGAAATAAAGCTACGGATGGTCTTTATCTGGTTTTCCTGTTTCTGTCTGGCATTTTTCATCTG
>JAZSEL010000172.1:0-10003 GCA_045531685.1 Lachnospiraceae bacterium
AATTTCCTCTAACAATTCCGTTTATATTTTGTTTAAAAAGTATTTGCAATCTTTTCCAATCTGATTATAATATAGAATGTTTTGGAAAGGATATCAATTATGAAAAAATTAATCGCATTTATAAAGAAAGAAACCGTTTTAAGCATTGCCTTTTTGATGGCAGTGATTTCCGCATTCCTCGTACCTGTGGATACGCAATATATTAACTATATGGATTTTCGAGTATTGGTACTACTCTTTGCTCTTATGGCAGTTATGAGCGGTTTGCAGTCCCTCGGTATTTTTGAAAAATTATCCTACAGCCTTCTTAAATATGTAAAAAACACACGCAGCCTGACGCTTCTGCTTGTCAGCCTCTGCTTTTTCCTTGCCATGCTGATTACCAATGATGTGGCATTGATTACCTTTGTGCCGTTTACGATTCTTATATTGGAAAAAGTAGACCGTCCGGGACTTCTGATTCCGGTTATCGTTCTGGAGACCATTGCTGCCAACCTGGGAAGTATGCTTACTCCTGTCGGCAACCCACAGAATCTTTATTTATACGGCCTTTCCGGACTAAGCTTTACGGAATTCCTGTTACATATGGCGCCGGCAACCGCTCTATCCTATGTGCTATTGCTTGTTTGTATCTTTTTACAGAAAAAAGAAATGATTACACTTACTGATACAGCGCAGACATCCGGTAACAAAAATCCGTTATTGACCGTATACTATTTTGTATTATTTGCACTCTGCCTGTTGACGGTTGCATATATAATTCCCTACCCGGTACTTTTAATTGTCAGCATTCCGGTTTTACTTATCTGGGACAGAACTACACTTAGAAATGTAGACTACAGCTTACTTATAACCTTTATCTCTTTCTTTGTATTCATTGGAAATATGCAAAGAATACCTTCTATTGCAGATATGATTTCTTCCCTTGTGGAAGGACGTGAATTAATCGTAGCATTCCTTGCTTCGCAAGTTATCAGTAATGTGCCTGCTGCTATGCTTCTTTCCGGTTTTACAGACAATTACAAGGCCTTGCTACTTGGTGTTAACATTGGCGGACTCGGTACATTGATTGCGTCACTGGCAAGTTTAATTTCGTATAAATATTTTACGGTTCATGCCCGTACACTTCCGGCAGAATCGGGCATAACAAAAGGCAAATATATGATTCACTTTACAGCTATGAACCTTCTATTTGCCCTTGCGTTGTTATTGTTTGTATTTATTTTCTAATTTCAACTCCGGCCTTATGGTCGGAGTTTTTTTACATAATCCCACACACCACAGTTCCTACCACTGCAGATACCATAATCAGCTTAATTGGTGATAATTTTTTCTTCACTATCCTCTTGTGCAAAAATAAAACTAGTAACAGGATCATCATAATAATGACCGCCTGCAGATTGACCCTCATACCATCTTCCACTTCAATACAGTTGGTCACCATCATATGGAATCCGGTTGCAAGAATAATACCTACCACGCATGCCTTCAGTCCCTGAAGTACTGCCTGAAAGTATTTATTATTAAGGAGATTTTGCAACAAAACCATGATTAGTAGAATAATCACAAATGCCGGTAAAACGACTCCTAAAGTTGCCAGAAACGCGCCAAACACTCCTCCCTGCGTACTACCGACATACGTTGCCATATTTACCATAATCGGCCCGGGAGTGCTCTCGCTTACCGCAATAATATAGGCAACCTGTTCATCGCTCATCCAACTATGTTCCAGTACCACATCACGTATTAGAGGTATTGCCGCATAGGCTCCGCCAAAGGAAAACAAACCAACTTCTAAGAATGCCACAATCAATTCCAAGTATATCATTCTGTTTTGCCCTCCTTCCTTGCTTCTTGAAGAACAAAACAAATCAAACTAACCACTGCCGCAATTACCAGCATGCTGATGGATGAAAAATTCCATGCAAAAATATTAATCAAAAACATCACTACAAGCGAACATGCCATAATCACTCTTGGCAATAATTTCTTCTCCATCTTTTTTGCCATATTCAGTCCGGCATTTACAATCAAAATGCCCACTGCTACCTTAATCCCTGTAAATGCATTGGCAATCAGAGGAATCTCCAGAAAGTTATCTAAAAAGAAGGAAATAATCAAAATTATGATAAATGACGGAAGAACAACACCCAAAGTCGCAAATACTGCCCCCATCATCCGTGCCACTTTGTAGCCGACAAAAGTCGCACAATTAATGGCAATCGGCCCCGGCGTCGATTCGGCAATTACCGTAACATTCATCATCTCATCGTGCGTAATCCATTCTTTCTTTTCCACACAGTTATCTTCAATAATGGAAATCATGGCATACCCGCCGCCAAAGGTAAATAAACCTATTTTGAAAAATGTAAAAAATAATTCTACAATCTTATTCATGGCTCTTCATCTATCCTTTCAAGTTCCTTATACTAATCAATCCACTGTATAAATGCCGTTTTATCCGAACTGTTATACCCTGCTCCTCTGTAAAAGTTCATAGTCGATTCTTTCTTGGAACCGGTAAGCAGCATCATCTTGTAGCAGTTTTCTTTTTCTGCGATTTCTTTTGCAAAATTGAGGCACTCTGTTGCATACCCTTTTCCGCGATAGTCGCTATGGGTAACTACATTTTCCACAAATGCATATGGACGAATATTTCTTGTCAGATTTGGAATGATTACACACACGCAGGAAGACACAATTCTGCCGTCTATTTCCTTCACAATGATGTGATGATTCTTATCCTGCATAATGGTATTCCATGTATCCTTTAAATGCTCTGTCATTTTTGGCACGGATTCCTCATGCAAATGCAGATATAGTTCTAATAATTCCTGTAGTTCGGTTACTTTTATTTCTCTGACCATAGCAGTTCCCCCTATTCATTACACTATTATAGTTTGAGTTATGTTTCTTCTCAATACGCAATTGAAAACATGTTGACAATTCAAATAAAGAATGTTATTAATATACAAAAGTGCTAAATCTCTTTTAATTCCGTCTTCTTAGATGGGTCGAGTAATTTAGGACTTTTTTTATTTTCATCAATATGATGTATCCAGAACCAATTTGTAGCAACTTTTTTCCGAATTGCGATTCTGACACATACCTCTTCATCATCTATTTGAACCATACTATACATATATGTAAACATATCTCCATTTGAAAAATGTACATTCTCAACATTATCAGCGATCATTTCCGCGTTTTCAATAATTGATTTCATATGGCGTATCGTCGCAATTTTTCGTTCTTTTAACCTCTTAGGTAACGCTTGGAAACGCTTTCCCGTTCCTAATGTTTCTTTTATTCCTTTCGAATTTATTTTTACACACAACCCTGTCATTTTATTAATGACCTCTTGCTTATCAAAAAAGTTTTCATTGCGAAGCACCTGTAAAACCTCTTTTTGAACACCTACGCAATCATTCCACTTTCCCTCAAGATTATACTTTGATAATTCTACTTTCAAGTCAATCCTTCTCATATATTACCTCAATTTTTTTGTTGAATAATTTGACGACACGTCAAGATAGAATAGAACGGAAACATTATCCGCTAAGATATATTTATTATATATACGTTTTCTCTTTAGGACAATAGTAAATTCCCCCGAATTCGGGGGGATTTATATTACATAGCACGAACATGCCAGAAATAGAAAAGACACTCTACCACAAGTAGACTTGTGTAGAGTGTCTTTTCTATTTCTGGCGAATTCATGCTTATGCGTTCATCTTTAGTAACTTCGCTGCCTGGTCTGCTGCGATACATGCATCCACGATTTCCTGAATATCACCGTTCATAATCTTGTCTAACTTATACAAGGTTAAGTTGATTCTGTGGTCTGTTACACGTCCCTGTGGGAAGTTGTAAGTACGGATCTTTTCAGAACGGTCACCGGTTCCTACCTGGCTCTTACGAAGTTCCGCTTCTGCATCGTGTGCTTTCTGTAACTCTAAGTCATAGAGTTTGGTACGTAATAAGGCGAATGCTTTTGCACGGTTCTGAATCTGTGATTTTTCTGTCTGGCTGTAGATAACAATTCCTGTTGGAATATGAGTTAAACGTACTGCAGAGTCAGTGGTGTTGACACACTGTCCGCCGGCTCCTGATGAACGGCAAACGTCGATACGGATGTCTTTTTCATCAATCACAACATCTACTTCCTCAGCTTCCGGCATCACGGCTACCGTGATAGTGGAGGTATGGATACGTCCGCCGGATTCTGTCTCAGGGACACGCTGTACACGATGCACACCGGACTCGTATTTCATAATGGAATATACACTTGGACCGGAAAGCATGAATGTAACATTCTTCATACCGCCGATTCCGATTTCTTCCATTTCCATAGTTTCTACTTTCCAGCGTCTGCCTTCGGCGTAATGTACGTACATACGATAGATTTCGGCAGCGAATAACGCTGCTTCGTCACCACCTGCGCCGGCACGGATTTCCACGATAACGTTCTTGTCATCGTTAGGGTCCTTTGGAAGTAAAAGAATCTTCATGGTTTTTTCCAATTCTTCCACTCTGTCCTTTGCACTTGCAAGCTCTTCCTTTAACATTTCACGCATATCTTCATCTGATTCTTCATCCAATAACGCGAGACTATCTTCAATATCCTGCTTGCACTGCTTGTATTCTTTGTAAGCTTCTACGATTGGAGTGAGGTCGCTCTGTTCTTTCATCAAAGCGGTAAAACGCTTCTGATCACTTGTTACAGAAGGCTCACTGAGTTCATTTAATACTTCTTCAAATCGCTGTAATAAGTCCTCTAACTTATCAAACATGGGTATCTCCTCCTAAAAATCAACGAATATGCACTGCACATCCCATGTTCTGCCTTATAGCAAAACAAACCACTATATATTTCCAAAAACAACCCGGTCAAGTCCGGCATAGTCCTTTACTACCTTAACATTCTTAAACCCTTTTTCTTCCATCAGATTTTTCACTGCGTCTCCCTGGTCATATCCGATTTCAAAAAACAGGCTTCCCCCACCATTGAGATAAGCCGGGCTTTCTTCTACTATTTTCCGGTAAAAGAACAAACCGTCCTCAGTTCCGTCCAATGCCAGAATCGGTTCATATAAACGGACCTCTTCCATCAATGTCGGAATCACATCACTGCGGATGTATGGGGGATTCGATACGATAATATCATATTTTTCCGTAATCTGTTCAAACAAATCACTCTGTACAAAAGAGGCTTCAAGTCCCAGTCTCTTTTGATTTTCTTTTGCTACAGCAAGGGCATTCTCTGAAATATCAACGCCCACACCACCGCAATTATTTGAATATTTTAACAAACTTAACAGAATACAACCGGAACCGGTACACATATCCAGAATGGAAAAGCCATCATGAAGCTCTTTCATCACTTCTTCTACCAGAATCTCCGTATCAAATCTTGGAATCAGCACATGCTCATTCACCTCAAAATCCAATCCCATAAAATTCTGGACACCGGTAATATGTTGCACAGGAATGCGGGTGCATCGTTTTTTCAATGCCACCTTAAAAGCCTCTACCATCTCTGCTTCCAGTTCTATTTCTCCATGCACCAGAATATCGTTCCGGCTCACATGACAAATAGCATCCAATAAAAGCAAAGTATCTGACTTCGCTTCCTCTATTCCTACTTCTGTCAAAGTCTTAATTCCTAATTCATAGGCTTCTTTTCGATTCATATGCGACTATCTCTTTATGCTTCGTCTTCTGAAACATGGGAATCTACAGTTTCTACCTCTTCTACAACTGTATCTTCTGTGAGCGTTTCCTCTGTTTCTTCGCCAACTTCCTCACCATTTTCTTCAACAGCTGCAGAAGTATCAACGGAAGCTTTCTTGTATTCTTCATAATCGAAGTTTTCCCCAAGGAACGCTCTCCAATCAAAAACAGCCTCAACGGATTTAATTGCCACCTCAATCATGGCTTCATCCGGCTCTTTGGTCGTTAATCTCTGTAACGCCAAGCCCGGTGCAGAAAGAAGTCCTACAATCGGATTGTTGCTTCTTCCGGCAAGACGGATAAATTCATAGGAAATACCTGCAATAACCGGAATCAGCAATACTCTGAGTCCCAAACGTAACGCCGGATTTTCCACACGAATCAAAATGAAAACAACCACACTGACAAGCATTACGATAAGTAAAAAGCTTGTTCCGCATCTCTTATGGAAACGGGATGATTTCTTCACATTATGCACATTCAGCACATGTCCATGCTCAATACAATTAATACATTTGTGCTCTGCACCATGATACATATATACACGTCTGATGTCCTTCATCAGTGAAATTGCAACCACGTAAAGTAAAAAGATGGCAATACGGATTACTCCTTCAATCAATGCTAACAAGGACGCATTTCTTACCTGGGTTTCGAATAAGGAAGACAAAAAGTAAGGAAGAATCATAAAAATTCCCACAGCAAGTACAATGGAGAATGCCACTGTCAGACCCATAAGAATTTTCTCAGCTTTTTCCCCGAACAATTTGTTCATAGCCTTATCGGTTGCTGTCTCTTTTGCTTCTTCGTCCTCATAAAATTCGGCAGAGTAAGTAAGGGTACGCATTCCTAAAATCAATGAATCCAGAAAATTAAACACCCCACGTACAAACGGAATCTTTTTAATTTTGCTTCCATGCAAAACGCCATGATACTCCTGTGTATCAATCTCTATTTCACCATCCGGCTTGCGTACTGCCACTGCATAAAGGTCCTGATTTTTCATCATAATACCTTCTAAAACCGCCTGACCTCCAATACCGGATGCACATAATTTCTTTTTTCTTGCCATTAATATATCTCCTTACAATAAAAGGTTGAGATGTAAAACCTCAACCTTTTGTGGCATAACTTATTTAACACCGTATTTCTTGTTGAACTTATCAATACGTCCATCAGCTCTAGCAGTCTTCTGCTGACCTGTATAGAATGAATGACATTTAGAACAAACTTCTACGTGGATTTCAGGTCTTGTAGAACCTGTTACAAAAGTATTTCCACAGTTACATGTTACTGTTGCCTGATAGTAATTTGGATGGATTCCTTCTCTCATGATTTCACCTCTCTATAATAATTTCCAACTATTATTTTTGTTCTCATCCTCTACTGTTCCTATAAACAGCTCGTTTATTGTAACATACGTATACCTTACACGCAAGATATTTTTTGCTTTTTATAGAGATTTCTGTGGATTATTTCACATTTTTCCGTTTTTTAAACAGCTTATCCACTAAAAGAATCTCATTTTCTTGGTCATTGCAACAAACTCATCATTGGTTTTGGTACGACTGAACATATCAATTACCTTATCAACTGCTTCGTCTGCCTTCATACCGTTAAATGCCTTGCGTATAATATTGATTGCTTCCTGCTCTTCCTGATTAAGAAGCAAGTCCTCTCTTCTGGTGCCGGATTTTGGAATGTCAATAGCCGGGAATACACGTTTCTCGGACAACTTACGGTCAAGAACCATTTCCATATTACCGGTTCCCTTGAATTCTTCGTATACAACATCGTCCATCTTACTTCCTGTATCTACAAGAGCGGTTGCAAGAATGGTAAGACTTCCGCCTTCACGCATATTTCTCGCTGCACCGAAAAATCTCTTCGGCATATGTAAAGCTGCCGGGTCAAGACCACCGGATAAAGTACGTCCACTTGGCGGAACGGTAAGGTTATACGCTCTTGTAAGACGTGTGATACTGTCTAAAAGAATCATAACGTCCTTCTTATGTTCAACCAAACGCTTCGCACGTTCAATAACCATCTCTGACACTCTCTTATGATGTTCCGGAAGCTCGTCAAAGGTAGAATAGATTACTTCCACATTTGGTCCCTCAATCGCTTCACGGATATCTGTTACTTCTTCCGGACGCTCATCGATAAGCAGAATAATCAGGTGTATATCCGGATTACTCTTCTTAACAGACTTAGCTACTTCCTTTAATAAGGTTGTCTTACCTGCCTTTGGAGGAGATACAATCATACCTCTCTGTCCTTTGCCCACAGGACTCATCAAATCCATAATACGCATAGCAACGGAGCACCCCGGGGTCTCAAGGCGGATTCTTTCATCCGGGAAAATCGGAGTCATATCTTCAAAATTGTAACGCTTTGCCGCTGCATCCGGAGCATACCCGTTAATATTTTTTACAAAAAGAAGTGCACTGAATTTTTCTGCCTGTGTCTTAATTCTGGTATTACCGGTAACAATGTCACCGGTCTTTAAATTGAAACGACGAATCTGGCTAGGTGCCACATATACATCATTTTCACCCGGAAGATAATTGGCAGAACGGATAAATCCGAATCCATCCGGCATAACTTCTAAAATACCGCTCGCCGTAATTCCGCTGTCAAGCTCTGACAATGCAGCTTCCTTCTCTGCATCCGTTGTCGCAACTGCTGTTCTTGCCGCCACACTCTGTGCTGCCGGTGATACATGTACCTTGGCCGGTGTACCTGTCGCCGCCGGTGCTGCCTTCACTTTCTTTTCTTCTTCATCCAATGCAAGCATAGCTTCTACTACTTCACCTTTTTTCATGGTAGAAACACCTTTAATTCCTCTGGATTTTGCAATATCACGCAAATCCGCCAATGCTAATGATTCATATTTTTCTCTCATACATACCTCTATATAATATTTATTCTAATTTCATACTCTCATTTGGGAAATTCTGCCTGAAATATCGCCGAAAAAACAGATTCGAAATTTTTATCTGAATAGTAAGTCTCGTAACAATTTGAAGTATACACTATTTCTACAGAAATAGAAAGATTTTTTTATATCAAAAATACATTTGTCCCCCGAGTTTACTCTTGCGGGTAAAAACAAATTATACTATGATAGTACAGTCGGATATGGCACTTCCCTTTTTATAGGAAAGAAGTCCTGTCCAAAGAAAAAACAGGAAAAGAGGCAACCTCATGACAATCGGTGAAAAAGCACTTGAATTACATAAAGAATGGAACGGCAAATTAGAAACTGTTTCCAAATCCCCTGTTAAAAGCAGAGAAGATTTATCATTAGCTTACACTCCCGGCGTAGCGGAGCCATGCAAAGTTATCGCCGAAGACAAGGAAGCTGCTTATACTTATACTATGAAAGCCAATACCGTTGCTGTTGTTTCAGACGGAAGCGCTGTTTTAGGACTTGGCAATATCGGCGCACATGCTGCCATGCCGGTTATGGAAGGAAAGGCTGTCCTATTTAAAGAATTCGGTAATGTAAATGCCGTGCCGATTTGTCTGGACACACAGGATACGGAAGAAATCATCAAGGCAGTTACCTGGCTTGCACCGGGATTTGGCGGTATTAATTTAGAAGACATCTCCGCTCCGCGTTGTTTTGAAATTGAAGAGCGTTTAAAAGAGACACTGGACATTCCGGTATTCCATGACGACCAGCACGGAACTGCCATCGTTGTTCTTGCCGGAATTATTAACGGTCTCAAATTGGTAAATAAGAAAAAGGAAGATTGCCGCGTTGTTGTAAACGGTGCAGGTAGTGCCGGTGTAGCCATCACAAAGCTTCTTTTAACCTATGGATTTAAAAATGTCATCATGTGTGACAAAATCGGTATTCTTTATAAGGGTGCCGAAGGTCTTAACTGGATGCAGGAAAAAATGGTGGAAGTCACCAATTTAAATAACGAGAAAGGAACACTTGCAGATGCATTGAAAGGAGCCGATATTTTTGTCGGTGTATCCGCTCCGAGCATTGTAACAAAAGAAATGGTTGCTTCCATGAACAAGGACTCCATTCTTTTTGCAATGGCCAATCCGACTCCGGAAATCATGCCAGACTTGGCAAAAGAAGCCGGTGCCAGAATCGTAGGAACCGGACGAAGTGATTTCCCTAATCAGGTAAATAATGTGGTTGCTTTCCCCGGCATTTTCAAAGGTGCTTTAGAAGGCCGCGCAAAACAAATTTCCGAGGAAATGAAACTTGCTGCTGCTAATGCCATCGCATCTCTGGTTTCTGACG
>JAZSEL010000085.1:0-6219 GCA_045531685.1 Lachnospiraceae bacterium
CATTCGTTTGTCAGCACCTACCGATTAACCTCCGGATCACTTTCCAAATCACTGTAAAATCTCAAAAAACCCTTTAAAATCAAGCTTTTTCGGGCACAAAAAAACCTCCGAAGATTTCTCTTCAGAGGTCTCTAGCAGGGCTACAAGGATTCGAACCTTGAAATGACGGAGTCAGAGTCCGTTGCCTTACCGTTTGGCGATAGCCCTATATCGAATGCCAACTGCTTGGCACTCAGATATAATACTAAATTGTTACAGGTTTTGCAAGCCCTTTTTTCAATTTTTTTAAAAATTATTAGGCCGGGGGATTCAGACCCTAAAACCAACGTGCAAAAATATTATACTGATAAATTATTTTCAAAATAGTATTCTCCGCAATATCCGCCTGTACAATGGCATTTACCTCACCCATAGGAACATGATAACAAAGTAAAAACAATATCCAGAGCACCAATATTCCTTTACAGAAGCCAACGCCTGCACCCAGTACGGAATTGCAAAAATCCAAAATCGGAAGACGGGAGACGGCCTTTGCCGAACGAAGTAAAAATTTTACAATTCCATATACCACGCCAAAGAGTACAAGTAATATTACGGTATAAACCGTATTGGTAACCTCACCTCTTGAAAAGCTGGAAAACAGCATAATTCCCAATGCGATTACCAAGAGACCTGCCGCCAGGGCAACAACTCCCGTGATTTCTTTTACCATACCATGCTTATAGCCTCCGATAACAGCACAAAGCACAATTACGATACTAACCAATAACGTTATATTAATATCCATATCTTAGTTAAACTCCAATGTTGCCAATCCATTATTGATTACTACAAGGAATTTTCTGGCAGAATCCGTCGGCACCACATAATGTACCTTTCCTTCAAACATGCCGGAATACTTTTCCTTGCCATTTAATCCTACAACGACGCATTCGGATTCATTATAAATCATAATCTGATTATTACGGATCAGAATGTCTTTAAAATTCATGTCAAATGCATAGCTCATTACCTTAGTTCCTGAGGTATCATAAACATCCAATCGATGTTTATTCATACCGGTCTGGTCGTAGAAAAGCAGACCCACATGGGTATCGCTGTAATACACACCCTGAATTTCCTCTCCTAAGAGAATATCCGCATTGCTCACCGGTTTTCTGGAACCGGTAAAGAACATCAGACGGTTATCCGCTACTGCAAAAGCAGACTCATCATTCATAAAGATAATCATAGGAACCACTGCTCCGGCGTAATCGTAACTGCTTACAATATGGTCCGTGGTATTTTCGCCCACTCCGCCAAAATTGTAGAAGGTCACGCTGCTACGCATGGTACTGCCGTCTACATAAAAATAGGATACACCCATAACCTCTCCTGATAGGGAAATCGCAAGAGGATAACCTGTTTTTGACATAGTAGCTTTCGCCTCTACCATTTGGGTTCCTTCTTTACTAAACAAGTTAATCCAGGAATTACCCGCATCCTCCAATACCGCCGCAACGTAGCCTGCAGAGGATACAGAGAAGTCACGGATTGGCAGCTTGGTATCTACTTCATAAGTGGAGCCGCTGCTATCTACCAGATACACAATGTGTCCGTTATAATCACCAACTGCCACAAATCCATCTGCAATACGGACAATCGGCGACTGCATCTCGTAAGTAAGGTTCCAGATTGCCTCGCCATTAATTCCCGTATTACTGATTCCGTCTTTACTGTATTTAACAATGCTTCCGTCATTTTCTAAGTAGGAAGTGTTTTCGAGAACCGTATAATTGCCCTTTTCCGTAATCACATATCCGGAAAACACCTGATTCTTATACGAAGACACTGCTACCCAGATAATGGCCGTCAAAACACCCACAATAAGAAGCACCCTTAGCAGCGAGTGCAAACGGTGCATTCTTATTTTTTTGCTTATATTAACTTCTGCCTCTGATCTTCCACGGATTACGCGGAAATTTCTACGATTTGACATTCGTTTTTATACTCCAAATTTGAAGATGGTTGTGGAACGCAGCGGTCTTTCCGGTCCAAAGATAATGGAAGGGAAATTCTCATGATGTACTGCATCCGGGAAGAACTGTGTCTCTAAACAGAAACCGGTACGCTTTGTATACACTGCTCCATCTTTTCCTTTTTCATTTACAATATAGTTACCTGCATAGAACTGCACGCCCGGAAGGTCGGATAAAACAGTAAGCTCAATGCCTGTTATATCAGATTTTGCCTTCGCAATTTCTTTTACTGTTCCGTCACAATCATCTACTACAAAGTTATGGTCATAGCCGTCTGTTAACTTAAGCTGTTCGCAGTCTGCCTCAATTTCATCCCCGATAACTTTCCAGTCTGTGAAATCAAATGGTGTGCCCTTTACCGTTGCAATCTCACCTGTCGGAATAGAACCTTCTCCTACCGGTGTGAAATTAGAACAATTAAGCTTTAACTGATGATCTAAGATCGTTGCTGCCTTATGTCCGGAAAGATTGAAATATGTATGGTTTGTCATATTGATAACCGTGTTCTTATCACTGTCGCCTTCGTAATCCAAACGGATTTCGTTATCATCGGTTAAGGTATATGTAACTGCCAATTTACGGTTACCCGGTAAATTGTATTCCATGTCTGCAAGATCAAAGGTAAAACGGACACCGTTTTCAACTTCTTCTGCATCCCATACACGCTTATTCATACCATTTGGAAAATCAGTGTGAAGATTATTCTTTTCGTTATCATTCACTGCCATTTTGTAAGAAACGCCGTCAATCGTTACTTCTGCATCTGCAATACGGTTTGCACTTGGTGCAATGGTAGAGCCCAAATAACAACCATTTTCATGGTATGTCTCAAGAGAATCACAGGTAAGTACCACATCCTGCTTGTTTCCGTCTTTGTCAGGTACAATTACATTTACCAAAATTGCCCCAAAGTTCATAATGGTCATTTCCATCCCGTTTTTGTTTTCTACGGTATAAAGATATACATCTTTCCCGTCGCGCGCTTTTCCATAAAGTTCTTTTTTCATTAACTTTACCCTCCCATTTTTGTGTTTTATTATGTTGTCCCGCTTCTGCTTGTACCACACAGGGACTCACAATTCAATTCTGCCTTCCAATGCACGAAGTAAGGTTACTTCGTCAATGCACTCCAAGTCTCCTCCGACCGGTACACCACTGGCAATTCTTGTTACCAATACACCCAACGGCTTTACCAACTTACTGATGTACATGGCTGTGGTCTCTCCCTCTAAGCTGGAATTGGTGGCAATAATAACTTCTTTGACATCCTGAGTCTTCAAACGCTCCAACAATTCCTTCAGCTTAATGTCATTAGGACCGATTCCAATCATAGGAGAAATCGCTCCGTGTAATACATGGTATACACCCTGATACTTGCCTGTTTTCTCATAAGCTGCCAAGTCTCTCGGATTCTCCACTACCATGATAACGGAATGATCCCTTCTGTCATTGCCGCACACCGGACAAATATCATCATCCGTCAGCGTGTAACATTCCTGACAATAGCGAACCTTCTGCTTGGCTTCCACAATGGTCTTTGCCAGTCTGTCCACCTTTGCAGACGGCATATTGATTAAGTGAAATGCCAGACGCTGTGCTGATTTTTCCCCAATACCCGGAAGGGAAGCCAGCTCACTGATTAAGTTAGTAATGGGTCCACTGTACAGTTCCATTAGAATGTCAATCCTCCAAGGCCGCCTGTCATTTTGCTCATCATATTGGCACTTGCTTCATCTGCCATACGGAGTGCTTCGTTGGTTGCTGCTACAATTAAGTCCTGTAACATTTCCACATCTTCAGGATCTACCACATCTTCTGAAAGCACTACCTTCACGATTTCTTTCTTACCGGTTACAGTCACTTCCACTGCACCGCCTCCGGCCTTTGCCGTAAACTCTTTAGTCTCCAGTTCCTTCTGGCTTTCTTCCATCTGACGCTGCATTCTCTGTGCCTGCTTCATCAGATTATTCATATTACCCGGCATACCGCCTCCCGGGAATCCACCTCTTTTTGCCATATTGATAAAACTCCTTTCGTTATTGCATGATATATTAATAAAATTGTTCCAAGAACATTCTATGGTCTAGAATCCCTCGTCAAAATTATCTTCCACTTCCACCTCAGTCATCACAAACCGGGATAAATCAACGTACTCATCCGAAAAGTCCCGATCCGGTGAAATACTCTGGACGGTTATTTCCACTTGCCGCTGCATATAATCGGATATCAGTTTTTCTACTTCCTGCTTTTTGCCTTCCAATGCAAAATAATCCGACGCCACACCATCTTCCACTACCAATAATAATTTATCATCGGTAGAAAGCGACAACTTTGCATGCTTCAGCTGAGTTTTCAGCAAGTTTTCCGCAGTCATAACAATGGCCGGCCATTTGGAAACAATGTCCTTAATCTCCTCCGGCAAAGCCTTTGGCAATTCCCTTTTTACAGGTGCACTCTGCGCCGGGGTCGACTCTGCACTTACATAAGACCCAGTCGGCATAGCCGCCATAGGAATTCCTTTTTCTATTTTTTCTTCCAATGCTTTGATACGGTCTACCAATGCATCGGACTTTGTTTCCATTTCCGGTTTGCATAATTTAATCAATGCAATCTCAATGGCAATCCGTTTCTGTGCCGCATAACGGATGGTTCCGGATAATTCGGAAAAAATACGGATAAAGCGGATAATGCTTTCCGCATCCGTCATCTGTGCTTCTTCCATCAAACGGTTCTTATTGTCCGTGGAAACATCCAGCACATCTTCTACATCATCCGTTGTCTTAACCAAAAGCAGATTACGCAGATACCATGTGAAATCCGACACAAACTGAGTCAGTTCACGTCCCTGCATAACAATCTCTTCCAACAAATCAATGCATCCCAATACATTACGGTCCAGAATCTGCCGTAAGAGCTTGCTGAATACTACCGTATCCACAGCTCCCAATACATCCAGCACCATATCATAGGTCAGCTTCTGTCCAAAATGAAATGCAATACACTGGTCAAGCAAACTTAAGGCATCACGCATGGAGCCGTCTGCCGTCTTGGCCACATAACGCAATGCTTTTTCTTCTACTTCTACCTGCTCCGTCTCCATAAGTTCTCTCAAATGGTCTGCAATGGTATCTATGGTAATTCGTTTGAAATCATATCTCTGGCATCTTGATAAGATGGTAATCGGTATCTTATGCACTTCTGTGGTTGCCAGAATAAAAATACAATAGGAAGGTGGTTCTTCCAATGTTTTTAATAATGCATTAAATGCTCCGATAGAGAGCATATGCACTTCGTCAATAATATAGACCTTATATTTCCCCACAGCCGGAGAATAGGATACATCCGAAATAATCTCACGGATATTCTCAACACCATTGTTAGACGCTGCGTCGATTTCCATAACGTTCATGCTGGCTCCTGCTGCAATTGCCTTGCAGGAAGCACATTCTCCGCATGGATTGCCATCCACCGGACTTTCGCAGTTAACCGTCTTTGCAAACAGCTTGGCAATGGTTGTTTTACCGGTTCCCCGTGTACCGCAGAACAAGTAGGCATGACCTACTCGTTCTGCAGCAATCTGATTCTTTAAAGTTGTAACAATGTGGTCCTGTCCTTTTACATCATTAAAATGATCGGGACGGAACTTCCTATAAAGGGCTGTGTACGACATTACTTATCTCTTTCTCACCACTGTCAGAACATCTTCCCTCTGACACCGGTTCTATTTTAATTATTAATCTCCGAAGCTGATGCCTAACATCTTAGCTTCTTTGATAATGGTAGAATCCGGATCTACCATCTTTAATTTACCTGCCACTTCTTCCAATGGAACCTTTACGATTTCACGATTGCGGTAACCAACCATAAAACCATATTCTCCTTCTAAAATCAAACGGCCTGCTTCTGCACCAAGACGGCTTGCAAATACTCTGTCATAAGGACATGGACTTCCGCCTCGCTGCATATGTCCCGGAACCGTAACTCTTACTTCCTGACCGGTCAATTTCTGAACCTGGGCAGCTACTTCATACGATACCGACGGATATGGGGACTTGGCTAACTTTTCTTTGTATTCCTTCTTGGAAAGCTTTGCATCCTCTTTGCTGATAGCACCTTCTGCCACTGCTAAAATCGTGAATTTATGTCCATCTTTAATTCGTTTTTCAACGGACTGTGCTATTTTCTTAATATCATAAGGAAT
>JAZSEL010000142.1:0-3384 GCA_045531685.1 Lachnospiraceae bacterium
ACATGGGACTGCGCTGCCAGGTTATATACTTCGGTTGGTTTAATCTCTGCCACCAGACGGATCATATTGCTGGAATCCGTGGTATCTGCATAATGTAAAAAGAATTTGGTATTGTTGTAAGCAGAAGCAATGATATGGTCGATACGGTCAGTTGCTTCGATACTGTGACGACGTACAAGACCATGTACTTCATATCCTTTTTCCAACAAAAACTCTGCCAAATAGGAACCATCCTGTCCGGTTACACCGGTAATTAATGCTACGTTTTTCATGTTTTTCTCCTAATCTATCATGTTAATTATTTACGACTCACCTATTTTTAAAAACAATAAGTAAATTTCTGTATTGTCCAAATACTACTTATACCATACCTTTCCTAAGATTCCAACTGGGATGTACAATGCGGACATCTTGTTGCCTCAAGAGCAATATCGCTCTTGCAGTATGGACATTTCTTGGTGGTTGGTGCCTTTGGTTCTTCTTTTTTTGAAAACTTTTCTGACATCTTATTCACTGTACGGACCAAAAAGAAAATCACCAGTGCCATGATTAAGAAATTAATGATGGCCGTAATAAACTTACCATATGCCAGTGTTACATCTCCGGTGATATTCCATACCAATTGGTCAAAATTCATACCCCCGAACAATCCCAGAAGGGGATTAATAATGTCATCCACAAGAGAAGTAACGATGCCTGTAAATGCACCACCTATGATAATACCGACTGCCATATCCATCACATTGCCGCGACAGATAAACTTTTTAAATTCATTCATAAAGTTTTTCATTTGCAAATAACTCCCTGCTCATTTTTGTCTCAAGTACTCTAATAATGGTTGCCCTGTAGTATAAGAAAATCTTACTGCAATTCCTTCAGATATTTCTCAATAGCATCATGCCAATCCGCAAATTGATAGCCGTTTGTCATCTTAAACATATAATTTTCCAGAATAGAATTCGCCGGGCGGTTGGCCGGTGCCCCATATTCTGCCGTAGTAATCGGCTGTACCTTTGTGGATTTACCCGCAAGACGGAAAATCTCTTCTGCAAACTCTGCCCAATTACAGCTTCCTTCGCAGGTTGCATGGAAAATACCGTAATTATCCGTAAACAACAAGGAATCAATGGCCTTGGTCAATTCATACGCACTGGTCGGAGTTCCGTACTGGTCCCCTACCACTTTTACCACATCATTTGTTTCTGCAAGGCGGAGCATTGTCTTGGCAAAATTTTTACCTTCACCATATAACCATGCCGTACGAAGAATAAAGAAACGATCCATCATCTGCTGCACCATTCTTTCTCCGTCTGCCTTTGTACTTCCGTATACGCTCTGCGGACAAAGCGGGTCCGATTCATAATATGGTGTCTTTTTGGTGCCGTCAAATACATAATCCGTGGATACATGCACCAGCTTTGCTCCTGTCTCTCTTGCCGCAATGGCAAGGTTACGAGGTCCTAGCGCATTTACTTTAAACGCAATATCCTGATTTGTCTCACAGGCATCCACTGCGGTGTATGCCGCACAGTTTACAATGGCATATGGCTGTACTCTTTTAGAAAGATTAATTACATCATTAATATCGGTAATATCCAAATCTTCTACATCTGTATTAATTAATTCAATGTCTCTTCTTCCATCATAAAGACGGTTAATTTCTCTTCCCAGCTGTCCATTGCAGCCGGTAATGATGATTCTTTTCATATTCTACGACACCTTTCTATATTTCTACCTCATTTTGTAAACACATAGTTATAAGTAGTATACCATTAATTACCCAATTTGTGAACTTTTTAAACTTTTGCATAATTCCATTTTTTCAATGACTGCTTCCTTTTTTTGTGATATAATTTTATTCGTATGTGGACAAGCGTGCAAAAGATTAAAACAAATACCTTTTACATAGGAACAAACTATAATTATGAATGAAAGAGAGGATTTATTTCATGAAAAGAAATATATGTAAGTTCGTACTTGCCCTATCCATATCCATTCTTTTAGTCGGATGCGGCAGCAAAAAAGAGTCTGCTCCCGTAATCGAGGAAGTGACCCTAAACCAACAGGCTGATACTCCGGTAGCAAAAGAGCCTGATGTTGTTGAAGAAGTAGTTACTGTGGAAGAAAACGAAGACATCCCACCGGAAGACGGAATGGTACGCAGCAAACTGACAAACGAATGGGTAACCCCTGACATCGGTTCTCTTCGTCCTCTGGCCGTTATGATTCCGAATGACAAATCTGCATTACCGCAGTATAACATTTCAAATGCAGATATTTTATATGAATGTCTTGTCGAAGGAGAAATCACAAGACTCATGGCCATCTACGGAGATTGGACCAACCTGGAACGTGTGGGTAATATTCGTAGCTGTCGTGATTATTATGTATACTGGGCTTTTGAATGGGATGCCATTTACTGCCATGCCGGCGGCCCGTTCTATATTGATGAAGTTATCGGACGTCCGGATACGCAGAACATCAACGCCTTAGTTGCTCCGCAGGGAGTCTTCTATCGTTCCTCTGACCGTTCTGCTCCTCAAAATCTTTACTTAGACGGCGAAGATTTATTGAAAGAAGCAACCCGTCTCGGATACGAATTATCACCACGGGATAATTATTCCGATGACAATCATTTCCAATTTGCTTCCGCAGCGAAGCCAAACAATCTGGAGGAATATGGTTCCAATGCCGTTACGGCTACTAAAATTGACTTATCCGCTGCTTATCCGGTTACCGGAACCTGGTTTGAATACAATAAGGAAGACGGATTGTATTACCGCTATCAGAAGCCGTCAGGCGGTGCGCATATTGACGCAGCAACCGACAGTCAGTTAGCGTTTAAAAATGTTTTGATTCAGTTTACTTACCACGAACAGCGTGATGAAAACGGCTATCTTGCCTTCCAGTGTATTGACACTTCCAAGGATGGATGGTACTTTACTAATGGTAAGGGTATTCATGTGAACTGGAAGAAGACCTCTGACTACGGTGCCACCCGCTATTATGATGATAATGGCAAGGAAATCACACTGAACACCGGTAAGACCATGATTTGTATTGTTCAGGATGGAGATACCTTTACGTATTCCAATTAGCAATTATTTTTACACAATATAAAAAGGAGTCACGGACAAATGTTTGACAAAACTCCAAAAGAGATTAAATTCCGCCATGAGTTCAAATACTTGTGTACGGATGCCCAATTAGCCATACTAAAGACCCGTCTTACGGGACTTATGGCAAAGGATTCCCATGTGGGACCGAATGGGGTGTACCATATTAAGAGTCTTTATTTCGATGACCACAACGACCGTTGTTATTGGGAAAATGAAGATGGTGTTGCTCCAAGAGAAAAATACCGTATCCGTATTTATGAAAACA
>JAZSEL010000020.1:0-57705 GCA_045531685.1 Lachnospiraceae bacterium
CCAAAGATTACCTGCTTTAAAGACCTGCTTAGGGTGGCAAAAGAGGTTCTTTAGTGCAAAGTACTGAATTTTGTACAGATAATCTGTAAAAATAAACCAATTAGGGTTTGTCAAGCGTTTGTTTGTGCGTTATAATGAGGGTTGTTAATTTATTTGGATGTATCAATGCACAGCCATAGTGAGGAGTTAAATATGGAACTTTTATCAGTAAGAGAAATATTTCGTAACAAAGAGCAGTATTTAGATAAAGAAATTGAAGTCGGCGGATGGGTACGCAGTATCCGTGACGGTAAGACATTTGGTTTTATCGTATTAAATGACGGAACTTTTTTCGAGCCGCTTCAGGTTGTATATAATGACAGCATGAGCAATTTTGCAGAAGTAAGCAAATTAAACGTAGGTGCTGCATTAATCGTAAAGGGTACACTTGTTGCCACACCACAGGCAAAACAGCCGTTTGAAATTCAGGCAAAGGAAGTGTTTGTAGAAGGCGAATCCACACCGGATTACCCATTACAGAAAAAGCGTCATACCTTGGAATATTTACGTACCATCACACATTTACGTGCAAGAACTAACACATTCCAGGCAGTATTCCGTGTTCGTTCCTTATGTGCCTATGCGATTCATAAATTCTTCCAGGAGAGAGATTTCGTATATGTTCACACACCACTTATTACAGGAAGTGACTGTGAAGGTGCCGGTGAAATGTTCCAGGTTACTACCATGGACTTAACCAATGTACCGATGACAGAAGACGGCAAAGTAGATTTCTCACAGGATTTCTTTAATAAGCCAACCAACTTAACCGTAAGCGGTCAGTTAAACGGTGAGACCTATGCCATGGCATTCCGCAACATTTATACATTCGGACCTACATTCCGTGCGGAAAACTCCAACACAACCCGTCATGCGGCAGAATTCTGGATGATTGAGCCGGAAATTGCATTTGCGGATTTGGAAGATGACATGATTTTGGCAGAAAGCATGATTAAGTACATCATCCGTTATGTACTTGAAAATGCTCCTGAAGAAATGGCCTTCTTCAATAACTTCATTGATAAGGGATTGATTGAGAGATTAGAGGGAGTTATGAACTCTGAATTCGGTCATGTAACTTATACAGAAGCGATCGAAATCTTAGAAAAGAACAATGACAATTTCGAATATAAAGTTTCATGGGGCTGTGACCTTCAGACAGAGCATGAACGTTACCTGACAGAAGAAGTATTCAAGCGTCCGGTATTCGTTACCGATTATCCAAAGGAAATCAAGGCATTCTACATGAAGCTTAACGAAGATGGCAAGACCGTTGCCGCTATGGATTGTTTGGTACCGGGAATCGGTGAAATCATCGGCGGCAGTCAGCGTGAAGACGATTACGAAAAATTGTCAGCACGTATGAAGGAATTAGGATTAAATGAAGAAGATTATGACTTCTACCTTGACCTTCGTAAATATGGTTCTGCAAGACATGCAGGATTCGGACTCGGATTTGAACGTTGCGTAATGTACTTAACAGGTATGGGAAATATCCGTGACGTAATTCCATTCCCAAGAACCGTTAATAACTGTGAATTATAAGAAATTCTTTGTTTGCTGACAAAACCAGTGATGCTACAAGGAAATTGCGAATAGAATAGAGAATCAAATATGCTAACTGCAGCAGGTGTAGTGCCTGTTGCAGTTTTAGTGGTTTATGACAATACTTTGCGGTATTGACAGGAGGAGTGAGTAATGGGAACAATTTATATCCCGGAAGGCTATAAGAGCCCTCAGAACATTAAAGAAACGGAAATTGCCATCAAGGAAGTGAAGGACTACTTTGAGCGTGCATTAGCCGATGCATTGAACTTGACCCGTGTGTCTGCGCCTTTGTTTGTAAAGCCGGAATCCGGTCTTAACGATAACTTAAATGGTGTAGAGCGTCCGGTTTCCTTTGGAATTAAGGAGCAGAACGATGCAGAAGTAGAGATTGTACATTCCCTTGCAAAATGGAAACGTCTTGCATTAAAGGAATATGGTTTTGAAAAGGGTGAAGGTCTTTACACCGATATGACAGCCATCCGCCGTGATGAAGAAACCGATAATATTCATTCCATTTATGTGGACCAGTGGGACTGGGAAAAGATTATTGATAAAGAAGAACGTAATCTTGAAACATTAAAAGAGACCGTATTCCGTATTTACATGGCCATTAAGCAGACGGAATATTACATGTGTGGGAAATATCATTTCATGGACCCGTTTTTGCCAAATGAGATTACTTTTATTACCACACAGGAATTAGAAGATATGTATCCTGACAAAACGGCAAAGGAAAGAGAAAACCTGATTGCAAAAGAAAAAGGTGCCGTATTCCTCTGTCAGATTGGCGGAGCACTCAACTCCGGAGAGAGACATGACGGAAGAGCACCGGATTATGATGATTGGTCATTAAACGGAGATATCCTTGTGTATTATCCGGTTTTAGATATTTCACTGGAACTTTCTTCCATGGGTATCCGTGTGGATGAAGAGGCTCTTGACAGACAGCTTAAGATTTCAGGCTGTGAGGACAGAGCAAAGCTTCCGTTCCAGAAACGTGTGCTTGAATGTGAGCTTCCGTATACCATAGGGGGAGGTATCGGACAGTCCCGTATCTGTATGTTCTTTTTGCAAAGAGCACATATCGGGGAGGTACAGTCATCTATCTGGCCGGATGAAGTACATAAGATAGCAAAAGAGCATGGTGTGAACATCCTGTAAAAACAGCAGATGAAAATAGGGTAAGTAACAATACCGGTGAAATTTTTGAGCTTTAGGTCACGTTAGCCAGAAATTTCACCGGTATTGTTCTTTTTATAAGGGTTTATCGCTTTTTTTGCAGGATGCACCCGGCAGTTGCAACCGCCGGTTGACACATTTCCAAGCGCACTTGGTAGTTGGCAACCGTTCAAAATGCTATAGTTTGACCAACGAAACACAAACCGGTTTCGAGTATGACTTGCGCAAGGGGAAATACCAACAAAAGAAAATGTAGAACATGTAAAAGGAGAAAACAAAATGATTTTAGCAGACAAGATTATGAATTTAAGAAAGAAATGCGGATGGTCACAGGAGGATTTGGCAGACCAGTTAGGAATCTCCAGACAGTCCGTAAGTAAATGGGAATCAGGAATGTCTATTCCGGATTTAGAAAAGATTATTAAAATGAGTTCTTTATTTGGAGTAAGTACGGATTACTTATTAAAAGATGAAATTGAAGGAGAACTTCCTTCCGAAACCATGGATACAGATGATGAAGTACGTCATTCCATATCTGTGGAAGAAGCGGGTGCTTATATGAATCTGATAAAGGATTGTGCACCAAAAATGGCACTTGCTATTTCCTGTCTGATACTTAGTCCAATTCCACTGATTTTATTAGGAGCCTTTGCAGAAAGTAATCCGGCAAAGTATTCTGAGGATGTGTTTGGCGGAATCGGATTGGCTGTTCTTTTATTAGTAGTAGTAGCAGCAGTAGTTCCTCTTGTTTTAATGGGAATGCGTCTTTCTAAGTATGAATATCTGGAGAAAGAAGAGATTACATTATTATATGGTGTAAGAGGTGTTGTTGAAAAAAACAAGGCAGATTTTGAAGAAACCTATAACAAATCAATTGTAACAGGTGTAGCATTATGTATTGCGGGTGTGATTCCGTTGGTTTTAGGCGGTGCTTTCGGTGCAACTGATTTTGTATGCTGCATCTTTGTCTGTGTATTACTTTGCTGTGTTTCTGTAGCGGTTAATTTCTTTGTAAGACATGGCATGGTTCAGGGTTCCTATGTTAAGCTTTTACAGGAAGGCGATTATACACCGGAAATGAAGCGTGGAAATAAAGTAGTAGAAAACATTGCCGGTATTTACTGGTGCGTTGTAACTGCGATTTTCTTAGCATGGAGCTTCCTTGCAGATTCATGGGAAATCAGTTGGTTAATCTGGCCGGTAGCAGGTGTGCTGTTTGGTGCCATTGCCTGTGCGGCAAAAGTATTCGGAAAGAATAAATAAGAAGTTATAAACTCCGTCATATTTTGGCGGAGTTTTTTCTGTAATTCTTATTTTTATTACAAAAAATCTTTTTTGGCATAGCATAGTATAAAAATCCGTCAATTGAAAATAGTATACCATAGATGGAAAATTAAAATTGTATGGAGGCAGAGTATGTCAAAAATATATACATCAGCGGATCAGATGGTAGGGAATACGCCGATATTGGAGCTTACCCATTTAGAAAAGGAATTGGGACTGGATGCAAAAATATTTGCGAAGGTAGAATATATGAACCCGGCAGGCTCCATTAAGGACCGGATTGCTAAAGCTATGATTGAAGCGGCAGAAAAGAGCGGAGAATTAAAGGAAGGCAGTGTTATTATTGAGCCAACAAGCGGAAATACGGGGATCGGTCTTGCCAGTGTGGCTACGGCAAAAGGGTATCGGGTAATTATAGTTATGCCGGATTCCATGTCCGAGGAACGTCGTAAGCTGATAAAGGCATATGGAGCAGAACTGGTGCTGACAGAGGGAAGTAAGGGAATGAAGGGCGCCATTGCAAAGGCAGAGGAACTGTCAAAAGAAATTCCGGGCAGTTATATTCCTGCACAATTTGAGAATCCGGAAAATGTAAAAATTCATTTGGAAACAACAGGACCGGAAATATATGAGGATATGGATGGAAAAGTGGATATTCTGGTTGCAGGGGTAGGAACCGGTGGAACCATTACCGGAACAGGGAAGTATTTGAAATCAAGAAATAATGCCATCCGGATTATTGCCGTAGAACCTGCCCATTCTCCAATTTTATCGGGAGGGGAACCGGGAAGTCATACCATTCAGGGAATCGGTCCCGGATTTGTACCGGAGGTATTAAATACGTTAATTTATGATGAAATTATTACTGTGGAGAATGAAGATGCATTTGAAATCGGCAGATTAATTGGAAAAAAAGAGGGCATTATTGTAGGAATTTCGTCAGGAGCCGCCCTGTATGCAGCAATTAAGCTGGCAAAAAGAGAAGAGAATAAGGGAAAGCACATTGTGGTAATTTTCCCGGATTCGGGAGACAGATATCTCTCCACACCCCTGTTTAACGAATAGAGAAAAGCCTGCCGTCATGCAGGCTTCTTTTTGTGGATAAACGAATACAAATATGATAAATTGATAAATGACGGAAGATTTTACACGGAGGAGAAGATATGAAACAGTTTATGGGGAAAGCTGTGAACCAGGGGGTTGCGATTGGTTCCATTCATATTTTACACAAGCAGCAATATGAGACAAACGAAGAATGCGTGCAGGACACTAAAGCAGAAATCAGTAGATTTATGCAGGCAAAAGAGATGGCGGCAGCACAGGTACAGGAGATGTACAGTCAGACCTATGGGAATGGAAGTGTGGAAAGTGCTGCCATATTACAGGCACAGCTGGTTATGCTGGAGGATGAGGAGTATCTGGGGGCAGTTTGTAAAAAAATAGAACAGGAAGCTAAGAATGCAGAGTTCGCAGTATACAAGACGGGAGAGGAATATGCCAGAATGTTTTTGGCATTGGAAGATGCCTATGTGCGTGCAAGGGCAGCAGATGTAGGGGATATCACGGAGCGGTTGATTGGTTGCATGCAAAAAAACGGAATGACTAAGGAGGAATTTATACATCCGGTCATTTTGGTTGCAGAGGACTTAAGCCCAAGTGAAGCCATTTCCCTTGATAAGAGTAAGATTCTTGCCATTGCAACATCCAGAGGGTCTGTGCATTCCCACACAGCCATTTTAGCAAAGACAATGAATATTCCTGCGGTGGTGGAAACAGATGTGGATTTGGCCATACTTCATGCGGGTGAAGAAGCCATTGTAGACGGATTTTCGGGAGAATTCATTATTATGCCGGATGAGTGGCAAAAGGCGCATGTAAGACGTGAGTTTGCCGAGAGTCAGAAACAGACGGAAAAGCTGCAGGAATTGATTGGAAAGGATACCGTAACACGCAGTGGCAAACGGATTGCCCTAATGGCCAATGCCGGAAGCATGGATGATGTGAAGTCGGCCATTCAAAATGATGCGGAAGGAATCGGTCTTCTTAGGAGTGAGTTTTTGTATCTGGGAAAAGAAAACGCCCCTACGGAAGAAGAGCAGTTTTTACTATATAAACAGATATTGAAAAGCATGAAGGATAAAACGGTTGTAATCCGCACCCTGGATATAGGAGCGGACAAGAAACCGGACTACATAGAATTGGAAAAAGAAGAGAATCCGGCAATGGGATTCCGGGCGATTCGCGTCTGCTTGCAGAAACCGGAAATAATCAGGACTCAATTGCGGGCGTTGTATCGGGCATCCGTATACGGAAATCTCTCGATTATGTATCCCATGGTTATTTCTGCAAAAGAAATAGAAGAAGTACTCGCAATCGCAAAAGAGGTAAAGGAAGAACTGGCAGCTGAAAATATTCCATATAAAGAGGTAAAATCCGGCATTATGATTGAGACGCCGGCAGCAGCTATTATTTGTGACGAATTGGCTCCGCTGGTAGATTTTTTCAGTATCGGAACCAATGACTTGACCCAGTATACCCTGGCAATCGATAGGCAGAACGGGCGATTGGATGCTATTTATGATCCTTATCATAAGGCGGTTTTGCGAATGATACAGACGGTAGTGCAGCAGGGACATAAAGCCGGAATTCCGGTTGGAATTTGCGGGGAATTGGCAGCAGATACCAAGCTGACAGAGTGGTTTATGGAAATTGGACTGGACGAGTTATCGGTAACTCCGGCCTCAATCCTAAAATTACGTCAAATAATCCGTGAGACAGAGTAATAAAAGAGAACTGCCGGAATAAAATAGAAGAGAAAGAAAAAAATGGAAAAAAGCTTTGTTTGTTGATTGACAAACCTGTGGGAATGTGTTAGATTCTTAGTGAGTTAGTGATGACTAATCGCTATTAGGCATGGAGGATAGCATGAACTTAAAGGAAGCAAATGTAGGAGAAGAATACATAGTAAAAGAGCTTCTTACGGATGATGAGGAACTGGAAGCATTCCTTTTCACATTGGGATGTTATAGCGGAGAACCGGTTACTGTAGTTTCCAGAACGAAGAATAATTGTGTTCTTTCCATCAAGGATGGCAGATATAATATTGATAATCAGCTTGCAGAGGCAATTATGGTATAGAGTGGTGATATTCACCACCTATATTTTTGACAATGAGTTAGTGTAAACTATCCAAAGTTAGATGTGATAATGTAGATGTTTATGAGGAGGATGAGAAATGAGAATCGCATTGGCAGGTAATCCAAACAGTGGAAAGACTACTATGTACAATGCCCTTACCGGTAAGAATGAGCGTGTGGGTAACTGGGCAGGTGTTACGGTAGATAAGAGAGAAAATCCGATTAAAAAGAGTTTTTATAGCGGAGGAGAGGAATTGGTAGCAGTGGATTTGCCGGGTGCGTATTCCATGTCTCCGTTTACCTCTGAGGAAAGTATTACAAGCGTTTATGTTAAGAATGAAAATCCGGACGTTATTATCAATATTGTGGATGCTACCAATTTAAGCAGGAGCCTGTTTTTTACCACACAGTTGCTGGAACTGGGGATTCCGGTAGTAGTAGCTCTCAATAAGAGCGATGTGAACAGTAAAAAAGAAACTAAGATTGATGCGGAAGCGTTATCTGCTAAATTGGGTTGTCCGGTTGTAAATACAACATCTACATCTTCATCTGATAATGGACTGGCAGAAGTTGTAAAAGCGGCAGTTGCATTAAAGGGAACAGAGCAGAAGGCGCCGTATACACAGGGAGAGGTTGATTTAACAAGTAAAGAAGCGGTAAGCGCTGCCGACAGAGCACGTTTTGCATTTACTAATAAAATTGTTGCAGAAGTAGAAGAACGTAAGGTATTAACCAAGGATACAAATGTACAGGATAAAGTGGATGCGGTCATTACCAATCCGATTCTGGGTATTCTTATTTTTGCGGCAGTGATGTTTTTGGTATTTGATATTTCCCAGTCGTCCTTCGGACCATTCATCGCAGATACCCTGGTAGGATGGATTGAAGGATTCCAGGGATGGGTGGCAGAACTTGTTTCGGGTGCTTCTCCAATCGTTCAGGCGCTTTTGGTAGACGGTATTATCGGTGGTGTTGGTGCTGTTGTTGGTTTCCTTCCCCTTGTAATGGTAATGTACTTCTTAATTGCGTTATTGGAAGATTGCGGATATATGGCCCGTGCGACAGTAGTATTGGACCCGATTTTTAAGAAGGTTGGTCTTTCCGGTAAGTCTGTGATTCCGATGGTAATCGGTACCGGTTGTGCAATCCCTGGTGTTATGGCTTGCCGTACTATCCGTAACGAAAGAGAACGTAGAGCAACAGCAATGTTAACACCGTTTATGCCATGTGGAGCGAAGCTTCCGGTTATCGCGCTATTTGCAGGTGCTTTCTTTGCGGATGCTTCCTGGGTTGGTACATTGATGTATTTTGTGGGTATTCTTCTAATTTTGGTAGGGGCATTGTTGGTAAACAAGATTACAGGTTACAAATACCGGAAATCCTTTTTCATTATGGAACTTCCGGAATATAAGCTTCCAAGTTTAAAAAGGGCATTTACTTCCATGTGTTCACGTGGTTGGTCATATATTGTAAAGGCCGGAACTATTATCTTGGTATGTAATACCGTGGTACAGATTATGCAGACCTTTACATGGAATCTTACGGTAGTAGAGGAAGGAATGGAAAGCACTTCCATTCTGGCAACCATTGCTTCTCCGATTGCGGTTCTTTTGGTTCCGGTGGTTGGTATTTGTGCATGGCAGTTGGCCGCAGCAGCCGTAACCGGATTTATTGCAAAAGAAAATGTGGTTGGTACATTGGCAGTATGTTATGCCATTACAAATTTTATTGATACAGAGGAACTGGCATTGGTTGGTGGTGCAAATGAAGTGGCAGCAGTAATGGGATTAACAAAGGTAGCGGCACTTGCCTATTTGATGTTCAATCTTTTTTCACCGCCATGTTTTGCGGCACTTGGAGCAATGAATTCCGAAATGAAGAGTGCCAAGTGGTTTTGGGGTGGTATTGCACTTCAGTTATGCACAGGTTATACAATTGGTTTCCTGGTATTCCAGATTGGTACATTAATTACCACCGGCGGATTTGGCGCAGGATTTATTCCGGGACTTTTGGCAGTTGCTGTTATGGCGGGTATTTTGGTATATCTGATTCAGAAAACCAATAAGAGCCTGGCGACGGAATATGAGTTAAAGAAAAAAGCAGCATAAAAGGAGTGTTCCGTATGACTGATTTTATTGTTATAAGTATTATTGTTGCCATTGTGGGAAGCGCTTCGGTATACATATGGAGACAAAAGAAACGGGGCGTAAAGTGCATTGGTTGTCCGTCGGGTTTAACCTGCCCTAATAGAGGGAAATGCAGTGGTAACTGCGGAGAACATTCAGATAAGGAATGTAGTTGTCATACAGATATATAGGAGTAATAATCAAAGGACTGTTTTTTAAAACGGTCCTTTTTCTTTTTAATTTAAAATGTATATTTCCGCAGGCTTTCCACATAATAACTTCAGAACCAATAAATAGATAATTGGATAAGTATTTGAGAAACGGTAATGGAGGTTTTTATGAAAGCAACAGGAATTGTTAGAAGAATAGATGACCTGGGAAGGGTGGTAATTCCAAAAGAAATACGTCGTACCCTCAGAATAAGAGAAGCGGACCCTTTGGAAATTTTTACGGACAGAGAGGGTGAGATTATTTTAAAAAAATATTCGCCTATTGGAGAAATGAGTACATTTGCCAAGCAGTATGCGGAAAGCCTTGCCCAGGTTTCCGGGCATATTGCACTGATTACGGACAGGGACCAGTTCATTGCGGTTTCCGGAGGTATGAAAAACCTGATTGGAAAAAGCATTTCTTCGGATTTGGAGGAAAAGATAGAGAAGCGTCAAATGGTAATGTGTTCAAAAGAAGAAAGGGGATTTATTTCCATTGTGGACGGTGAGGAAGCAGATTATGCCGGGCAGGCAATAGCTCCCATCCTGTGTGAAGGGGATGTGATTGGTTCTGTCATCCTATTATCCCAGGATGTGAAAAAGAAAATGGGAGAAGTGGAGCAGAAATTGATTCAGTCCGCCAGTGGTTTTTTGGGACGACAAATGGAGCAGTAAGCATAGGATGGCATTTTTTAGAGGAATCTAAGGAATGCCGTCTTTTGTATGTAAAAAGATACATAAATTTGACTGTAAAAAGTGGAATTGCCGTGCGGCAGATTGAAAATAGGGGTATAATTATTTATAATATAGTTATATTTAAAGTCTGGAGAATAAAATGATAAAAGAACGTATTGCAAAAGAAGAGCGCAATCAATTTTATCAGTCAAAATATGAATACTATGGGAAGTACAGCTTGTGGGTGGTAGTGGCATCCTGCTTGGCATCCACTACATATTGGCTTTCCGATTGCCAGTTATTTGGAAGATTTGCATGGGAAACCCTGCTTCCGAGATTATTCATACTGTTACCATTGATAGCGTTTGTTATGGCACATAAGAGAATAAAGGACTACCGGATTATGATTCCGTTATGCTATGTTTTGATTCACGGAATTATGTGGTGTACCATATGGGCGATTGTATTTTTGCCGATTAAGCAGCATGCCAATGAAGGATTTATCATTATGCATATGCTGTTTTTGGCAATTGGATTGTGCGCACCGTTTAGGTATGCTTTGGTAGCCCATATATTAGTAATTTTCAATATTGTGATTTCCAATACATTTAATCACTATGAAAATTTTGATCAGATGTTATTGTTAGGAATCCCTTGTGTGGTTGGTATCTGTATCCTTAACCGTGTAACGGAGAGGGTATATTATGACCAGTATAAGAGTAAACAGCAGGTAGAGAAGGCGTTTCAGCATGACCAGCTTACAGGGGCATATAATCGCAATGTACTGTCGCATATTATTGATTCGGAAGATAAGCGGTTAATGTTTGACCCGGCATTGCCGACCAGCGTTGTCATTATGGACATTGATTTATTCAAACGTGTAAATGACGAATATGGTCATCCGGCAGGGGACAGAGTATTAATATATGTGGCGGAGACCATAAGAAAACATATCCGTTCCTGTGATTATCTGATTCGTTGGGGTGGGGAAGAATTTGTTCTCTTCTTACCAAGTTGTAATTTGAAGCAGACAACTATTATTGCAGAAAAAATAAGGGTTGCCATTCAGGAAGGAGATAATCCGGTCTGCCCGATTACCATATCAGCAGGTATCAGTGAATATGATGGAATTAATTATCGTACAGCCATCAGTAATGCGGATAAGGCATTGTATGCAGCCAAAGCAACCGGCCGTAATCAGGTAATTTGTTACGGGGAAAATATTGGTGTGAGCATGGAAGGCGACGAAATGCTTATTGAGATTTAGAAACATAGGATACATATAAAAAGGAATGCACGGTCAAAAGTCGTTGCATTCCTTTTTATAATAAACAATTTATCAGGTTGAACCCGTTGGGAATTACCGCTTTGGAATTCTTCCCATCTGGTCTAAGAGCTCAATTTTAATGTCGTAAAGTCTTGGTGATAAGTCTACATGCATCTGATGCGGATTCACAAGACGTTTTGTCTCTTCCCATAAGGTCTCCAATTCTTCCTTACAGTATGCCCGGATGTCCATAACCTTTGGAGATTCATATACACATTCCCCGTTTTTGAAAAGCGCAACAAGCATCTCGCGTAGTGAATATGTACCCGGTTGCATAATGGTCTTTTTCCATGGTTCTATCGGGTCAAATAATAACAATGGTTGTGTTTCATCCATAACATCGTCTACAAGACAAATCAAATCGGCCCGGATTTTTCCGGTTTCCTTTTCGTATACACGATAAATGGTCTTATTCCCCGGATTGGTTACCTTTTCTGTATTTTCAGAAAGCTTAATCTTTGGAATAAACTTACCTTCTTTATTCATGATGGCAGCAAGTTTATATACACCACCAAAGGATGGCCAGTCTTTGGAAGTAATAAGGTGTGTACCTACACCCCATGAAGTAATGGCTGCGCCCTGCGCCTTTAAGCTGTCGATTAAAAACTCGTCCAAATCATTGGAAGCGGAAATAACGGCATTGGTAAAACCTGCTTCATCTAACATCTTACGGGCCTTCTTAGAAAGATAAGCCAAGTCCCCGCTATCCAGACGGATTCCGTAATTTTTCAGTTCCACACCGGCTTCGCGCATTTCAGTAAAGACGCGGATGGCATTTGGCACACCGGATTTTAATGTATCATAAGTATCTACCAATAAAATGCAGGCATTCGGATACATCTCTGCGTAGGTCTTAAATGCTGTATATTCATCCGGGAAGCTCATAATCCAGCTGTGGGCGTGAGTTCCTTTTACCGGAATGTCATACAATTGTCCTGCCAATACATTACTGGTACCGATGCATCCCCCGATGACAGCAGCTCTTGCGCCATAGGTTCCTGCGTCCGGCCCCTGTGCTCTTCTAAGACCAAATTCCATAATGCCGTCTCCCTTGGCGGCGTAGCATACACGGGAGGCCTTGGTAGCAATAAGACTCTGGTGATTCATAATATTAAGGATAGCTGTTTCGATTAGCTGAGCTTCCATAATAGGAGCGATTACCTTAATCATAGGTTCTCTTGGGAACATAACGCTTCCTTCCGGAATGGCATAAATATCACCGGAAAATTTGAAATCACGTAAATAAGCAAGGAAATCTTCTTCAAAGATTCCAAGGCTACGCAGATAAGCAATGTCTTCCTCTGAAAAATGTAAATTCTTAATGTATTCCATTACCTGCTCTACACCGGCACAGATGGCATATCCGCTGTTCATCGGATTATTTCTGTAAAAGGCGTCAAAAATAACAGTTTCGTTGCGGTCTTTATTTTTGAAATAGCCCTGCATCATTGTGAGCTCATAAAGATCGGTCATTAATGTCAAATTATGTCCTCCCATAATAAGACCTCCATTTTTATATAATCTTTCCATTTGGTTACATAATAAACCAATCATACGTTATCCGATAAAAAAAATCAATGTTCTTACAAGTGTAAAGACAGTGAAAAACCAAATGTACGTAATTTTATACATGTTGACAAGAGCGGAATGGGTTTGGATAATGGAATTATTCCGGATATAACTATGATAGTAAGAAGAAACGGGATGTGCGAAAGGATACAATATGGAAAAGATAATTATTTTAGGCACAGGAAATGCAGCGGTTACCAAATGCTACAATACCTGTTTTGCCATTGAAAATAAAAACGAATACTTTTTGGTGGATGCCGGTGGCGGAAACGGTATCTTAACCCAGCTGGAAGAGGCACAGATTAAAGTTACCGATATTCATCATATGTTTGTAAGCCACGAGCATACAGATCACGTACTGGGTGTTGTCTGGATGATACGTATGATAGGGACCGCCATGAATAAAGGACAGTACGAGGGTAATTTGAATATCTATTGCCACGAAGAACTGGTGGACACCATTGTAACCATATCCCGCCTGACGGTAGCCAAGAAATTTTTCCGTTTTGTAGGTGAGCGTATTATACTTGTTCCGGTGCAGGATAAGGAAGTGGTTTCCGTCATGGGTTATGCTGTGCAGTTCTTCGACATTTGCTCCGAGAAGACAAAGCAGTATGGCTTTACCATGAAACTGGAGAACGGTAAGAAATTTACCTTTATCGGAGATGAATATTATCGGGAATGTGAGTATGAATATGCTCTGGACGCCGATTGGTTATTACATGAGGCATTTTGCTTGTATGGTGACAGGGATATTTTTAAGCCATACGAAAAATATCATGCCACAGTAAAAGATGCTTGTGAAAATGCCACCAAGCTGAATGTTAAGAATCTGATTCTGTATCATACGGAAGATAAAAACCTGGCACGACGCAAAGAATTGTATACGGCAGAAGCCGGAGAATACTTTTCCGGGAATGTATTTGTTCCGGATGATTTGGATGTGCTGGAGTTGTAAGCATGCAACTTACCCACATAAAAAGCAACTCATTATCCCCTAATTGCAACTTACCCTTGTGGTTATTGCAGTTGGGGGATTTTTTTCATATGGTAAGAAAAACAAATTATGCAAAAGGAGAATCCGGAATGGAAACAGTGATAAAGGTAGAAGGGTTATGTAAGGAATTTGGAACGGTTAAGGCAGTCAAGGGAATTGATTTTCAAGTGGAAAAAGGGGAACTCTTTGGATTTTTAGGTGTTAACGGAGCAGGCAAATCCACCACAATTAATATGCTTTGTACGGTAATGAAGCCAACAAGCGGAGAAGGGTATATTTGCGGAATGCAGCTTGGAAAAAATGATGAGGAAATACGAAAGAAAATCGGAGTGGTATATCAGAATAACTGCTTAGATGACCGTCTGACGGTAAAAGAAAATTTGTATATCCGTGGAGCCTTGTACGAAAGCAATAAGAAAAAGCTGAATGAAGATGTGGCAAGAGTGTGTGAGGTGCTTCGGCTTGAGGAAGTGTATAACCGTAAATTCGGTAAGCTCTCCGGAGGATGGAAGAGACGCTGCGAGATAGCAAGAGCCTTGTTGCATGCACCGGAAATCCTGTTTTTGGACGAGCCGACCACGGGACTTGACCCATCCACGAGAAAGATAGTATGGGAGAGCATCGGGCGTCTCCGAAAAGAAGAGAACATGACGATTTTCTTGACGACCCATTATATGGAAGAGGCGGCGAAGGCATCCCATATTGCCATCATTGATGCAGGTGAAATCAAAGAATACGGAACACCATTTTCCCTAAAAGAAGCTTACGCAAAGGATAAGGTAAACCTGATTCCGAAGAGTGGCAGGGAAAAGGAGTTAAGGGAATGGTTACAGAGGAAGCAAATTTTTTATAAGCAAAAAGAAGAAATTCTGCAAATCGGTGTAGCAAACAGCCTGTCATCCCTGCCGATTTTAGATGAAATTGGTGATAGACTGGATGGCTTTGAAGTGGTGCAGGGTTCCATGGATGATGTGTTCTTAAATGTAACAGGAAGGAAATTGGAGGAATAGAAATGAGAGAAGTATATTATTTGTGTAAAAGAGATGTATTGGTATTTATGAGGGATTATGCGGCGGTATTTTTCTCCGTATTATCCATGCTTATTACTCTTTTGTTAATGGTCATGTTTCTTGGGAAAATGAATACGGATAGTGTCCTCCGGATTCTTTCGGAATACGGCGGAGAGCGTGATGTTTTACAGGATGAAACGAATGCACAGTACTTAATTCAGATGTGGACACTGGCAGGAATTATAGCGGTGAATACGGTTACGGTTTCCCTGACGGTTATGCAGACAATGGTACGTGATGAAGGAAACGGGCATCTGGCAAGCTTTTATGTGGCTCCGGTAAAACGTTTCAAAATAGTTCTGGGATACATTCTGGCATCCTGGCTCATCGGAAGCGGAATCAGCTTTTTGACTTTACTTATCGGCGAAGGATATATGCTTGCACAGGGTTATGAGTTGCATGGAATAACCACTATTATACAAATTCTTCTGATGATTATGTTGAATGCCTTTGTATATTCGGCTTTAGGATATCTCCTTGCGCTATTTATCCACAGTGAGAGTGCGTGGGGTGGAATGCTTACGGTTATAGGTACATTAGTGGGATTTCTGGGAGCGATTTACTTACCAATATCCATGCTTTCAGAAAGTATTGTAAAAGTGCTTAAATGTTTGCCGGTTCTTCATGGAGCAGCAATGATGCGTAAGATATTAACAGAGGATGCTGTAAAAGTAACCTTTGAAGGACTGCCGGATGCCGTACCTAAGATGTTTTCCGAAGAAATCGGAATTACACTCTGGAATGGAGAAACACAAATTACTTTGGAAAATCAGATTTTTGTTTTGGCACTTTATGCTATAATAGCAATTGTGATGGCAACCATCATCAGTAAAAGAAGAAAAATCCATGACAGATAAAGGTTTGTTATGGCGTTGATAATCGGCTGGGAGTTTGTATGAAAATAACGATTGAAGACCGCATGGACGGTCAGGAGGATGAGATTATTATCCGTTGTAAGCAAATGGATGAACATTTGCTAAAACTGGTATATGCCATAAAGGCAGGAAGCGAGAAGCTGACGGCAACAAGAGGAAATGACATTGTACAAGTGGCGCCAAAGGATGTTTTCTATTTTGAAGCAGTGGATAATAAGGTTTTTTTATATTTGGAAAAAGAGGTATACGAGACAAAGCTTAAGCTATACGAATTAGAAGAACGCTTTGTGAGAAGCGACTTTCTTCGGGTATCCAAGTCTGTCATTATGAACTTATCCAAGGTAAAAACGCTCAGTCCGGCATTTAACGGCAGATTTGAAGCAACAATGAAAAATGGGGAAAAAGTGATTATTTCCAGACAGTACGTCCCTGCTTTGAAAGATAAATTGGGATTATAAGGAGTGAAAGAAAATGGCTAGATTGAAATTATTTTTGGATGTATTTAGCAAAGTCACTACAGGTATCGCTCTTGGTGCAGCTATCTATTGTACTATATTTTTTTCAGGCGGAATGTTTAGTGAATATATACTCTGGCAGCTTTTATTAACAGCCTTTTTGACCAGTCTGGGAGCATTGTTTTACACGGACGACATAAAAAAGAAAAGTATGAAGATGGTCTGTGTATTACATTACCTCTTTAATAATGTAGTAGTAATCGGCTGCGGAATCTGGTTTGAGTGGATAGACGCAGGAAATTGGATGCAGATTATTAGTATGGCGGTACTGGTAGCCGTGATTTTCGGAACCGTATCTGTGATTTTGTGGAAGAAATCACAAAAAGAAGCAGAATTAATGAATGAGAGATTGGTACAATACCAAGCAAACGCCAAGGAACGGTAGTTCTTTGGCGTTTGCCTTTTTGCTTTTTATAGTGCAACAGATAATGATGAACGGATTATCAATTGAGATTATGCAAGGTGCACAAAAAATATCGTTTGTTATGCGTAATATGTACATATTGACAGATAACTGTAAATGCAGTAATGTTAAGTTGTAATTAATAATTCAGTGGTGTGTTACTGGTAGGGCAGGCATGAGCCATTCGCAAAGATGATAAAAATTATATTGGCGGATGAGTTTGTGTCTTTTTTGTTGTCTAAAAAATTCTGACAATTAAGAAAAAAAGAGATGACAAAACAGAAAATTCCGGTAAAAAGGGTGAATTGCATATGTACAATATTCGAAAAATATTGAACAACAATGCGTTGCTGGTTGTAGGGGAAACGGAACAGACAGAAAGTATTCTTTTGGGAAAAGGAATTGGTTTCGGTAAAAAAATAGGGGACTGTTTACAGCATAGTGAAGCAATAAAAGAATACCGTCTGGCTCAGAATGACGGAAGAACGGTTGCTATTGGGACAGAGAACGGGATTGAACCCGTGTATTTGGAAGCAGCGGGTAGGATTATTGAAGAGGCAGAACGGGTTTTTGATAAAATCAGTTCCGATATTTTATTGCCGTTAGCGGATCATATTGCATTTGCGGCACGACGGGAACAACAGAAGATGTATGTGCCGAATCCTTTTATTCCGGATATTAAAGTATTGTTTGGTAAGGAATATGCCGTGGCGATGAAATCCAGGGATATTATTAAGGAATACGCCGGCTACGAGATTACGGATGATGAAGCCGGATTTATTGCATTGCACATTCATTCCGGGTTATCCCATGAACAGGTATCCGAAACGATGAAATATACACAGATTATCAATCAAAGCATGCAGATGATTGTGGAGGAGTCGCAAAAGAATGTGCAGGAGGAATCACTGGCATACACCCGTTTGTTGAGCCACTTGTATTACATTCTTGTCCGGGAAAAGAACGGAGGCAGAGTGGGTGTAGATTTGAATGCATATATGATGGAAAAGTATTCAAGGGCAATGGTAGTTGCAAAGCGCGTCTGCAGTTTTATGGAAAATGCGGCACAAATTAGTTTGGATGAATTAGAGCAAGGATATCTTGCGGTTCATATAGAAGCATATTTTGCAGAATTATAACTTAGTTTTAGTAATCAGCAGAAAGAGAGGAACGATTATGAAGAGTTTTACGTACACAATTATTGATTCATTGGGAATTCATGCCAGACCGGCAGGACAGATTGTAGCGGAAGCCAAAAAATATAGCAGCACCATCATGATTGATGCGGGAGAGAAAAAGGCAAGTGCTACAAAGCTTATGGCAGTGATGGCATTGGGAGTGAAGTGCGGACAGAGCGTTACCGTTACTGCTGAAGGCGAAGATGAAGACGCTGCTATTGCAAGTATGCAACAGTTTTTTGAAGCAAATCTCTAATAGATAGTGGGAAATGACCCCTTTCATTGAAAAACAGTATTCCGGTACGGATGAGAGAAAGTCGAGGATATGAATGAACGTAGTTAAAGGAAAAGCAGTATACCGTGGTGTTGCGCTGGGTAAGATTCATATTTTGCAAAAACAGGAATATGACATAAAAAAAGAAGAAATTCAGGATGTGGAAGCGGAGCTCTCCAGGGTTGCCAAGGCAAAGGAACAGGCAACCAAGGAATTGGAGTTGCTTAGGGATAAGGCGATGGAAGAAGTGGGAGAAGACGGTGCAGAGATAGTCCAAATCCAGTTATTTATGTTGGAGGATGAGGATTATCAGGAGAGCATAGAAGACAAGATTTCTTCCGGTCATATGAATGCTGAGAGTGCGGTCTGGGAGACCGGAGAAGAATTTGCAGAAGTATTTTCCACAATGGATAACGACTATATGAAGGAACGCGCTTCCGATGTAAAAGACATTACCAAGCGCATTGTCAGGATTTTATGCAATGTGGAGAGCACGGATGTTTTAACGGAACCGGTTATTGTGGTGGCAGATGATTTGTCTCCGAGTGAGACGGTAGTATTGGATAAAAGTAAGATATTGGCATTTGCCACTGTGCATGGAGCCACCAATTCCCATACAGCTATATTGGCACGTACCATGAATATTCCGGCATTAATCGGTGTAGACATGGATTTAGCAGCTTTACATTCAGGAATGGAAGCGGCAGTGGACGGTTTTGCGGAAGAGTTTATTGTGGAGCCGGATGAAGAATGCAGAAAAGTAATTTTGAACCGGATAGAAGAGGAAAAGAAACAAAAGGAACTGCTGCAGAACTTAAAAGGAAAAGAAACGGTTACCTTGGGGGGCAGAAAGATTAATCTTTATGCTAATATCGGAGACACGGAAGATTTGAAATTTGTACAGGAAAATGATGCAGAGGGTATCGGCCTGTTCCGAAGCGAATTCCTTTATATCGGAAAGAATCAGCTTCCCGGAGAAGAAGAACAGTTTCGGATTTATAAAAAAGTGGCAGAGGAGATGGCCGGCAAAAAAGTCATTATCCGTACATTGGATATCGGGGCAGATAAGCAGGCGGATTATTTGAAGCTTGATAAAGAAGAGAATCCGGCTCTGGGATATCGGGCGATTCGTATTTGCCTTACACAGAAGGACATTTTTAAAACCCAATTGCGGGCATTATACCGTGCTGCCGTATACGGAAATATTTCCATTATGTATCCGATGATTATTTCTACGGAAGAAGTAGAGGAAATCAAAAAGATATCCGCACAGGTAAAGGAAGAATTAAAAGAGGAAAACATTCCGTACAAGGATGTGGAAGAGGGTGTCATGATAGAGACACCGGCTGCGGTTATGATTAGCGATGAACTTGCTAAAATGGTGGATTTTTTCAGTATCGGAACAAACGATTTAACCCAATATACTTTGGCAATTGATCGTCAGAACGAAAAATTGAATGCATTTTATAATCCGCATCACAAAGCGGTACTCAAATTTATTCAGATGATAGTGGATAATGCTCATAAAGAAGGAAAATGGGCAGGTATTTGCGGAGAATTGGGAGCAGATATGGAACTGACACGAACATTTGTGGAAATGGGAGTGGATGAGTTGTCGGTTGCTCCGGGTGCGGTATTAAAGCTTCGTCAGATTATTAGGGAAATAGATTAGGAGGTGTTTGACATGTTTTCGTTTTTAAAGAAAAAGGAACAAGGAATACCGGTAGCGGCACCAATAAAGGGGAAAGTGGTGGAACTGTCCACAGTCAGTGACCCTACATTTGGAGAGGGCATGCTGGGAAAAGGAGTAGCCATCATACCGGAAGAAGGTAAGGTATATGCACCGGCAGACGGAGAAATCAGTATGATGTTTGAAACCCGTCACGCAGTCAGCATGATTACTTCCGAGGGTATTGAACTTCTGATACATATTGGGCTCGAAACGGTAGCCTTGAAGGGAGAAGGATTTGAAGCACATGTACAATCCGGAGATGCGGTAAAGAAAGGAGACCTTCTTCTTACGGTGGATTTGGAAAAAGTAAAAGCGGAAGGGTACGATATTATTTCTCCGATTGTAGTTTGTAACACCGATGAGTATGAAGATGTGCAAGGTGTTCTCTCAGAGAAAGCGGTACCGGGAGATAAGATTATTACAATTATAAAATAAGGATAGGTATTTAACCGCATGAGGGCGGTTCAAATATAAAAAGGGATTACAAAATAAGGAGGAAGAAGGTATGAAATTTTTACAAAAATTAGGTAAATCCTTAATGTTACCGGTAGCTTGTCTGCCAATTTGTGGTTTGCTTATGGGTATTGGTTATGCATTGTGTCCATCCACCATGCAGGGTGGTGATGTAACAGGCTTTGTTCAGTTACTTGGATTATTCCTGGTAAAGGCCGGAGCAGCATTAATCGATAATATGGCAATTCTGTTTGTTATTGGTGTTGGTGTGGGTATGTCAGAGGATAACGATGGTACCGGTGGTGTTGCGGCATTAGCATCTTGGTTAATGATGACAACATTATTAAATACCGGATTTGTTACAACAATTATGCCATCCGTTGCAGAAAACATTAACTCTACCATCGCATTTGATAAGATCGCTAACCCATTTATCGGTATTTTAGCAGGTGTTATCGGTTCTACTTGCTATAATAAATTCAAGGGTACAAAATTACCGGATTGGTTATCTTTCTTTAGCGGCAAGCGTTGTGTAGCAATTATTGCAGGCGTTGTTTCAATTGTTGTTTCTGCAGTTTTATTATTTGTATGGCCATTAATCTTTGGTGTATTAATTTCAGCAGGTCAGGCAATTGCAGGAATGGGCGCAGTTGGTGCAGGTATCTATGCATTCTTAAACCGTTTGTTAATTCCTACCGGTTTACATCATGCGTTAAACAACGTATTCTGGTTTGATACGATTGGTCTTGGTGACCTTGGTAACTTCTGGGCAGGAAAGACAAGCGCTGACGTATCTTGGGATTTAGGTATGTATATGTCCGGATTCTTCCCATGTATGATGTTCGGTATTCCGGGTGCGGCATTAGCTATGATTCAGACTGCTAAGTCCAATAAAAAGAAAGTTGCTATCGGTTTAGTGGCTTCTGCAGCAGTTTGTTCCTTCGTTTGTGGTGTTACAGAACCTTTCGAATTTGGTTTCATGTTCCTTGCACCGGCTTTATATTTAGTTTATGCAGCACTCTATGGTATTTTCACAGTTATCACAGTATTGGTAGGCTTCCGTGCAGGTTTCTGTTTCTCAGCCGGAGCAACTGACCTTGTATTCTCAGCTTCCCTTCCGGCAGCACAGAATACATGGATGATTATTCCTCTTGGTATTGCAGCATTTATCGTATTCTACCTTGTATTCCGTTTCGCTATTATTAAATGGGATTTAAAGACTCCTGGTAGAGAAGATGATGATGAAGAAGCTGAGAAGAAAGTAGTTCTTTCTAATGATAACTTTACAGAAGTTGCAGCTATCATCTTAGAAGGTGTTGGCGGCAAGGAAAACGTTGCAAGTGTAGATAACTGTATTACAAGACTTCGTCTTGAAATCAAGGACTATACAGCAGTTGATGAAAAGAAAATTAAATCTGCCGGTGTGGCAGGTGTAATCAGACCTGGAAAAACTTCTGTACAGGTAGTTATTGGTACAAAGGTTCAGTTCGTAGCTGATGAATTCAAAAAGCTTTGTAAATAAGTAAAATAGACAATTAATCCCTTTTAGTGAGCAAGGGCGCTGTTGTGGCAGGGGTGCCATGACAGTGCCCCTTGCTTATTAAATGAAAACTAACAGGAGAAGAAAGATTATGAATAAAAAATATTTACTGGAGTGTGCAACCGATTCGGTAGAATCTGCACTTGCAGCGGCTAAGGGTGGGGCCGACCGGTTAGAGTTATGTGCAAATTTGATTATTGGAGGAACGACACCGACATTGGCACTATTTGATGAAGTAAGAAGCCATAGTGATATTCCTCTTTATATTCTAATCCGTCCCCGTTTTGGCGATTTCCTTTACAGCGATTATGAGGCAAATGTGATTTGTCGGGAAATAGAGATGTTCCGGAAAGCGGGAGCAGAGGGTGTAGTAATTGGCAGCTTAAATAAAGATGGCTTTCTTAATACGGAACATATGAAACGCTTTATGGACTGCGCCAAAGATATGTCGGTTACCTTACACAGAGCATTTGACATGAGTGCGGACCCGATTGTAACATTGGAACAGGCAAAAGAACTGGGGGTCAATACCATTCTTACATCCGGACAGGCGCCAAGCAGTCTGGAAGGTATTGATTTATATGAAAAACTGATTGAAAAAGCAGGAGACGAGATTTCGATTCTGGCAGGTGGGGGAATAAAGGCATCTACCATTAAAACATTGTTAGAAAAGACGTCGCTGACTTCCTTCCACATGTCCGGTAAAATTGTAGTGGAAAGTGGGATGGAATTCCGTAATCCGGTGGTTTCCATGGGACTTCCGGGGATTTCAGAATATAATATTTGGCTGACGGATGAGAATAATGTTCGTGAGGCAAGAAAGGTATTGGATGAAGCAACAAAAAAATAAGATACAAATTGCTTTCTTTGACATAGACGGAACTTTGATTGATTTTGATAAGGAAAGTATTTCTGCAAAAACCAAAGAGGCATTAACCGGGTTAAGAAGAAACGGAATTCGAATTGTATTGGCAACAGGCAGAGCCCCTGTCACACTGCCCCAATTCGATGGAGTAGAATTTGATGCGTTTCTAACCTTCAACGGTTCTTATTGCTACAATGAGAAAGCTACGATTTATAGCAAACCAATACCAAAGAGTGATGTAGAGCAAATCATCAGGAATGCAACAAAAATGGGGAGACCGGTTTCTGTAGCAACCAAGAAGCGAGTTGCCGCAAACGGTAGAGACAAGGATTTGCAAGATTATTATACCGTTGTTAAACTGCCGCTGGAGATAGCAGGAGACTTTGAACAGGTCATAAAAGACGATGTGTATCAGATAATGGCCGGAAGCAGAAAGGAAGAGTATCCGGCTTTGATAAAAGAAGCTCCTAATGCACAAATCACGGCTTGGTGGGAAAGAGCGGTGGATATCATTCCCAAGGATAGCGGAAAGGGAAATGGTGTGGATAGAATCCTGGATTACTATCATTTGACCAGGGAACAGGCATTGGCTTTTGGCGATGGCGGTAACGATATTGAGATGCTTCAAACAGTTGGAACAGGTGTAGCCATGGGAAATGCATCAGAAGAAGTAAAGCTTTCGGCAAATGAAGTTTGCAGGTCTGTGTCAGAGGATGGGGTATATCATTATTGTCTGGAACACGGGTTGATTTAAAAGATAAGAAAAGCCAAGGAATTCATGATATATCACAATTCGTTGGCTTTTTTTCTTATGGTAAATTATTTAGATAGTATGTTTAGCAGTTCGGGGATATCGTTCTTCAATGTTTCATATACAATATTCAAATCAACATTGCCATAATCGTGCATATGTATTACTATAAACTCTAAATCCTTTCGAATTTTTTGGATATAGTAATGGTCATTTTTAATATTATCCATAAATCTTTATACCGTCCTTTAATATTTCTTCGGTCAGGTCCAAATTGTCTTTTAGCTGATTAATATCTAATACATCTACTTTTTTGTTTAAAGTGGTTCTTATATCTTCCACTAATCCATAAAATTGTAGTCCTTTAACATTGGCAGAGATAAGTAAATCCACATCACTTTTTGGAGTTGCTTTTGCTCTGGTCAATACGAAGTGCAAATTCTGCACTTCGTATTAATGATATATATCAATAGTATGTTGCACATTTATCGTTTCTATGAAAAAGGGAACTCTATACGGAGTCCCCTAATTTCTACATAATGCAATAATTATCTCTCTTCGCGTAATATCGAATAATAACAAGCATCACAAATTCCCTGATTATTCCAATCAGCCTTACGCAAAGTTCCTTCGTACGTCATACCACATTTCTTCATTACATTACCGGAATGAGGATTGCGGGAGTCGTGTCTGGCTTCAATACGGTTTACTTCCACTACGTTAAAGAAAAAATCAATTAAGGCATGTAACGCCTCTGATGTAATTCCCTTATGCCACCATTTCCTGCCAATACAATAACCGATATGCACCATGGAAATGTTGTCATTGGAATTAACCACACTGATGCTGCCGATAGGTTCATCATTGTTATCCTTCGGTACAATTGCCCACTGGTAAAAATCATCTTTAGAGTATGAATTTACCCAGTCATCCGTTACATATTGACTCACTTCTATGCCGGAGTGGGTTGGCCACATTAAATATTTTGTAACTTCATCATCAGACGCCCAATTATGATACATGGCGGCGGCATCTTCCGGGCGAAATCTTCTTAAAATCAGTCGTTCAGTTTCCAGTTGTTGTGTTCCACAATGCTTCATAAGGTGTCCTCCTTGATTTTTTGTTCTATACTACCATGGATTTGTAACGATTTCCAGATATAAATGTAATATGGATATATTGTAAAGACGGATGTAGGAAGGGAATGCTAAAGGTGCCCCCTCTGGATGGTATGAGGGTAAAATATGGCTTATGAGTTGATTGCAGAATTTCTATTTGGACATAGGAGAAGAAAAACTCTCTATATGTCCAACCGCGATTGTTTTTTATAGAGTAAGCTCCTATTTTCCCGATTTAACGTAACTTTTCTCTTGATTTTATTGACAAACCCAGATTTTTAGCCGTATAATGGCAAAAGATAAAATATTAAAGACTATGACGAAGACAGTAGCTATTTTCCAAAAGGCAAAGCGAGTTCGGGATGGTGAAAGCCGAATGCGAGTAAGAAAATTGTGAACATCACTTTTGAGTTGCCAGCTGAACGAGTACCAGTAAGCGCAGGCCGGATCTTCCCCGTTAAAAGAAGAACGTATCATTCTTAAGTAGGTGCGCTATAAGCAAGGGAACTTATGAATCGTACGATGTAACAGGTGGTATAACGAGTTAATTATGGTCTCGTCCTTTTACAGGACGGGACCTTTTTGTTTGGGTATTAATTGTTGGGCAGGGGAGTACAGGAATGTGTTCATCCGGCGGCCCTTCGTTAACGCCGGTACTTGACGAGGTTTTTTCGAGTCTAGTACCGTTGCGTTATAAGAGGAGCGAGAGCGTGCCGCAGATGAAGATATTCCTGTACTACCCGTGAAACAATCAGTGCCAAACGCAAAAAGGAAAGTAGAAAGGACGAGATTATGTATCAGAAAGTCGACACCAATATGAACTTTGTGGACAGAGAAAAAGAGACACTGAAGTTCTGGAACGAAAACAAGATTTTTGAAAAGAGTATGGACAGCCGTAAAGAAGGCCCTACATACACATTCTATGATGGACCTCCAACCGCTAACGGAAAGCCTCATATCGGTCACGTTTTAACACGTGTAATCAAAGATATGATTCCTAGATACCGTACTATGAAGGGCTATATGGTTCCAAGAAAGGCAGGATGGGACACACATGGTCTTCCTGTTGAATTGGAAGTAGAAAAATTATTGGGATTGGATGGAAAAGAACAGATTGAAGAATACGGTCTTGATCCATTTATCGACAAGTGTAAGGAAAGTGTTTGGAAATACAAAGGTATGTGGGAAGATTTCTCAGGTACAGTTGGTTTCTGGGCAGATATGGATGACCCATATGTAACATATCATGATGACTTTATTGAGTCTGAATGGTGGGCATTAAAAGAAATCTGGGACAAAGGCTTATTATACAAGGGATTTAAGATTGTTCCTTACTGTCCTCGTTGTGGTACTCCTCTTTCTTCACACGAAGTAGCACAGGGATATAAGGCTGTAAAAGAACGTTCCGCAGTGGTACGTTTCAAAGTGGTTGGTGAAGATGCTTACTTCTTAGCATGGACAACAACACCTTGGACATTACCTTCTAACGTGGCTCTTTGTGTAAACCCTAACGAGACTTATGTAAAAGTAAAAGCTGCTGATGGTTACACATACTACATGGCAGAAGCATTACTTGATAAGGTTTTAGGTTCTCTTGCAAAAGAAGAAGGTGAAAAAGCTTACGAAGTATTAGAAACATACGTAGGTACTGACTTAGAATACAAGGAATACGAACCATTATTTGCATGTGCAGGCGAATCTGCTGCAAAACAGCATAAGAAGGGCCACTATGTAACATGCGATAATTACGTTACTATGACAGACGGTACCGGTATCGTTCATATTGCACCTGCATTCGGTGAAGACGATGCTCAGGTTGGTAGAAAATACGACCTTCCATTCGTACAGTTTGTAAACGGTAAGGGTGAAATGACAGAAGAAACAGCTTATGCAGGTAAGTTTGTAAAAGATGCTGACAAAGACATCCTTGTTGACTTAGATAAAGAAGGCAAATTGTTTGATGCACCTAAGTTTGAGCATGATTATCCATTCTGCTGGAGATGTGATACTCCACTTATTTACTACGCTCGTGAATCTTGGTTTATCAAGATGACAGCAGTAAGAGATGACCTTGTTCGTAACAATAAGACCGTTAACTGGATTCCGGAATCTATTGGTGAAGGACGTTTCGGTAACTGGCTTGAAAACATTCAGGATTGGGGTATTTCCCGTAACCGTTACTGGGGAACACCACTTAATATCTGGGAATGTGAAGACTGTGGACATCAGGAAGCAATCGGTTCCCGTGCCCAGTTAGAAGAGTTAAGCGGCAACCCTGCTGCTAAGACAGTAGAATTACACAGACCATATATTGATGAAATCACATGCAATTGTCCGAAGTGTGGCAAGACCATGAAGCGTGTGCCGGAAGTTATTGACTGCTGGTTTGACTCAGGAGCAATGCCTTTTGCACAGCATCACTATCCATTTGAAAACAAAGACTTATTCGAGGCTCAGTTCCCGGCTCAGTTTATTTCAGAAGCCGTTGACCAGACTCGTGGATGGTTCTACTCATTAATGGCAGAATCTACCTTGTTATTTAACAAGGCTCCGTTTGAAAACGTAATCGTTCTTGGTCACGTTCAGGACGAAAACGGACAGAAGATGAGTAAGTCTAAGGGAAATGCGGTTGACCCATTTGATGCATTAGAGTCATATGGTGCAGATGCCATCCGTTGGTATTTCTACATTAACTCTGCTCCATGGTTGCCAAACCGTTTCCATGGCAAAGCCGTTGTAGAAGGACAGAGAAAGTTCATGGGTACACTTTGGAATACGTATGCATTCTTTGTACTCTATGCAAACATTGATAAATTTGACGCTACAAAATACAGCTTAGAATACGACAAGCTTTCCGTAATGGATAAATGGTTACTTTCTAAGTTAAATACTATGGTTAAGGCTGTGGATGACAACTTAGACAATTACCGTATTCCGGAAGCTGCCAGAGTATTACAGGATTTCGTTGACGAAATGAGTAACTGGTACGTAAGACGTGGTAGAGAACGTTTCTGGGCTAAGGGAATGGAACAGGATAAGATTAATGCTTACATGACTCTGTACACAGCACTTGTGACAGTGGCAAAGGCAGCGGCTCCAATGATTCCGTTTATGACAGAAGAAATTTACCAGAACTTAGTAAGAAGTCTTGATAAGACAGCTCCTGAAAGTATCCATCTTTGTGATTTCCCTGTAGTGGATGAAGCTATGATTGATAAGAAGTTAGAAGAGGATATGGATGCCCTTCTGAAAGTGGTAGTTATGGGTCGGGCATGCCGTAATGCAGCCAACATCAAGAACCGTCAGCCAATCGGAAAGATGTTTGTAAAGGCGCCATTTACCCTTTCTGAATTCTTTACAGAAATCATTGAAGATGAATTAAATGTAAAAGAAGTTGTATTTACAGAAGATGTAAGAGACTTCACAACCTACACATTCAAACCACAGCTTAAGACAGTTGGTCCTAAGTATGGTAAGCATTTAGGATTTATCCAGAAAGCACTTGCAGGACTTGATGGCAATGCGGCTATGGATGACCTTAAGGCAAAGGGTGCCATTGTATTTGAGGATAACGGAGCAGAGATTTCTCTTGCAGAAGAAGATCTTCTTATCACAATGGTTCAGAAGGAAGGCTTCGTAACAGAAGCAGATAATGTAGTAACTGTTGTTATGGATACTACACTTACGGAAGAACTCTTAGAAGAGGGATTTGTATACGAAATCATCAGTAAAATCCAGACCATGCGTAAGGATGCTGATTTCGAGGTTATGGACCACATCAAAGTATCCGTACTTGGCAATGAGAAGCTTGCAGATATCGTTAAGAGAAATGAAACAGCTATTGCAACCAAGGTATTGGCAGACAGCTTCGACTTTACGGCAGAATATGCTATTAAAAAAGAATGGAATGTTAACGGAGAATCTGTTACAATCTGTTTGGAGAAATAAATAGGACAAAAGTCACATCAAACATCTGGCAGAAATGTCAGGTGTTTGTGTGCTGTTTGCTATTAGAAAGAGGAGAATGAAAAATGCGAAAAAAGGCACCGGTACTCACAGGGTTTGATAAGGAGCGTTTCAAAAACTCTGTGTTATACAACGTGAGAACTTTATATCGTAAAACATTGGAAGAAGCTACGCCACAGCAGGTTTTTCAGGCGGTTTCTTATGCAATCAAAGATGTTATCGTAGATAACTGGATGGACACACAGAAAGCTTTTGAGGAAGAAGATCCTAAGATGGTATATTACATGTCCATGGAATTTTTAATGGGCCGTGCTCTTGGTAATAATATCATCAATTTAAAAGCATACAAGGATGTTGAGGAATGCCTGGATGAATTAGGTATTGACCTTAACCTGGTAGAAGACCAGGAGCCGGATGCAGCCCTTGGTAACGGCGGTCTTGGCCGTCTTGCAGCCTGCTTCTTAGATTCCCTTGCAACCTTGGGATATGCGGCATACGGCTGCGGTATCCGTTATCGCTACGGTATGTTTAAACAGCAGATTCGTGACGGTTTTCAGGTGGAAGTGCCTGACCATTGGTTAGAGCATGGCAATCCGTTTGAACTCCGCAGACCGGAATATACAAAAGAAGTTCGATTTGGTGGAAATATCAACGTATCCATGGGAGAAAACGGAAGAATCATTTTCAAGCATGAAAATTATCAGTCTGTAAAAGCGGTTCCATATGACCTCCCAATCGTAGGTTATGGCAATGGTATTGTAAATACACTCCGTATCTGGGATGCAGAGCCAATCGAATGCTTCCAGTTGGATTCTTTTGATAAGGGTGATTACCAGAAGGCGGTTGAGCAGGAAAATCTCGCACGTAATATCGTAGAAGTATTATATCCAAACGATAACCACTATGCAGGAAAAGAACTTCGTTTAAAACAGCAGTATTTCTTTATTTCAGCATCTGTTCAGGAAGCAGTTGCAAAATACATGCGTACACATAGCGATGTCCGTAAATTATACGAAAAAGTAACGTTCCAGTTAAATGACACTCACCCAACGGTTGCGGTTGCGGAATTAATGCGTATTTTAATGGATGAATACGGTCTTTCATGGGACGAGGCATGGGATGTAACTACAAAGACATGTGCGTATACCAACCATACCATCATGTCAGAGGCATTGGAAAAATGGCCGATTGAACTTTTCTCAAGATTACTTCCTCGTATCTACCAGATTGTAGAAGAAATCAACAGAAGATTTATTATCGAAATTGAAAACCGTTATCCCTACTCTACAGGAGTAACTCAGGAAAAAATTAAGAAAATGGCGGTTATTTATGACGGACAGGTTAAGATGGCTCATCTTGCTATCGTAGCCGGTTTCTCCGTAAACGGTGTAGCCAGATTGCATACGGAAATCTTAAAAAATCAGGAATTAAAAGATTTCTATGAAATGTTCCCTGAGAAATTCAACAACAAGACCAATGGTATTACCCAGAGAAGATTCCTTCTTCACGGCAATCCATTGCTTGCAGATTGGGTAACCGACCATATCGGTGACGAATGGATTACGGATTTATCCAAGATTAGCAAATTAAAAGTATATGCGGATGATGAAAAATGCAGACAGGAGTTCATGAATATTAAGTATCAGAATAAAGTCCGTCTCGCAAAATACATCTTAGAGCATAATGGCGTAGAAGTAGACCCACGTTCTATCTTCGACGTACAGGTTAAGAGACTTCACGAATATAAGAGACAGCTTCTTAACATTTTACATGTAATGTACTTATACAATGAAATCAAAGAACATCCGGAGATGGAATTCTATCCAAGAACCTTTATCTTTGGGGCAAAAGCGGCAGCGGGCTACAAGAACGCCAAGCTTACCATTAAACTCATCAATGCAGTTGCAGACGTGGTAAATAATGACGCTTCCATCAACGGAAAGTTAAAAGTGGTATTCATTGAAAATTACCGTGTATCCAATGCGGAATGGATTTTTGCGGCAGCAGATGTTTCTGAGCAGATTTCCACAGCAAGTAAGGAAGCTTCCGGAACCGGTAACATGAAATTCATGTTAAACGGAGCTTTGACACTTGGAACCATGGATGGAGCAAACGTAGAAATTGTAGAAGAAGTTGGTGCAGAACATGCCTTTATCTTCGGTTTGAGCTCCGATGAAGTAATTGCTTATGAAAAGAATAAGAATTACAATCCGATGGATATTTTCAATAACGATGCCGATATCCGAAAAGTATTAATGCAATTGGTAAACGGAACATATTCTTCCGATACAGAATTGTTCAGACCATTGTATAATTCTTTATTAAATACATTGGATACCGATGTGGCTGACCGTTATTTCATCTTGAAGGACTTCCGTGCTTATGCAGAAGCACAGAAGCGTGTAGAGGCTTACTATAAGGATGAAAAAGCATGGGCAACCAGTGCGATTTTAAATACAGCAAGCTGCGGAAAGTTTACATCTGACCGTACCATTCAGGAATATGTAGATGAGATGTGGCATTTGGACAAGGTTGTTATTAAATAAAAAGAAGGGGAAAGGTGTAGTCGATGGTTTCATTAATGGAAACAGGCGCGTATCTTGTTAACGGCACAGAAGTAGTAGCTGATACAGCAGATGCGAAAGCCCTAATTAAAAGTAAAACAGGCTTAGATGTAGTAAAAGAAGAAGCATTAAAGAACACAATTGCTTATGGCATTTTAGAGAGCCATAACACATCCGATAACATGGATAAGTTACGAATCAAATTTGATAAATTAACTTCCCATGATATCACATTTGTAGGTATTATTCAGACAGCACGTGCGTCAGGACTTGAGAAATTCCCGATTCCTTACGTTCTCACGAACTGCCACAACTCTCTTTGCGCAGTAGGCGGTACTATCAACGAAGATGACCACATGTTTGGTCTTACCTGCGCAAAAAAATACGGTGGAGTATACGTGCCACCTCATCAGGCGGTTATTCATCAGTTTGCAAGAGAAATGCTTGCTGGCGGTGGCAGAATGATTTTAGGCTCTGACTCTCATACCCGTTATGGTGCGTTAGGCACCATGGCAATGGGTGAAGGCGGACCGGAATTGGTTAAACAGTTACTCAACCAGACCTATGACATCGACAGACCGGGTGTAGTTGGTATTTATTTAACCGGTAAGCCAATGCATGGCGTAGGTCCTCAGGACGTTGCCATTGCCTTGATTGGGGCTGTTTTCGCAAACGGTTATGTAAAAAATAAAGTATTGGAATTTGTAGGACCGGGTGTTGCTGAACTTAGCGCTGATTTCCGTATCGGAATCGATGTTATGACAACAGAAACCACCTGTTTATCTTCTATCTGGCAGACAGATGCAGAAATCGAGAAATTCTATGAGATTCATGGAAGAAAAGAAGATTACAAAGAATTAAATCCGGGTCAGGTGGCTTACTACGATAAGTTCATCACTATCGACTTATCACAGGTGAAACCGATGATTGCAATGCCATTCCACCCAAGCAACGCGTATACAATCGAAGATGTAAATGCTAACCTTGCAGATATCCTTCACGAAGTGGAAGAGAGAGCAAAAGTAAGCTTTGGCGATAAGATTGATTACTCCTTACAGGATAAAATCCGTAATGGTAAATTATATGTAGACCAGGGTGTTATCGCAGGTTGTGCCGGTGGTGGATTTGAAAATATCTGTGCAGCAGCAGATATCTTAAAGGGACATTATATCGGAGCAGACGAATTTACATTGAATGTATATCCGGCCTCTACACCGATTTATATGGAACTTATGAAAAACGGATGCGCAGCAACATTGCTTGAAACAGGTGCAATCTTAAAGACAGCATTCTGCGGACCATGCTTTGGTGCCGGAGATACCCCTGCAAACAATGCATTCAGTATCCGTCACTCTACAAGAAACTTCCCGAACAGAGAAGGGTCTAAGATTCAGAGCGGACAGATTGCTTCCGTTGCACTTATGGATGCACGTTCCATCGCAGCAACAGCAGCTAACAAAGGCTTCTTAACAGCAGCAACCGACTTCGATGGCAAGTTTGAGACATACAACTATCACTTTGATGAAAAAATCTACGCAAACCGTGTATATGACTCTAAGGGAGTTGCAGACCCAAGCGTAGAAATCAAATTTGGTCCAAATATCAAGGACTGGCCGGCAATGAGCGAATTGCCAAATAACTTAGTGTTAAGAGTAGTTTCCGAGATTCATGATCCTGTTACCACAACAGATGAATTGATTCCTTCCGGAGAAACATCTTCCTACCGTTCCAACCCATTGGGACTTGCTGAGTTCACATTATCCAGAAAAGACCCTGAATACGTAGGACTTGCTAAGGATATGCAGAAGGCTCAGACAGCACTTATGTCTGGAGAAGATGTTTTTGTTGCAAAAGCAGAGCTTAAAGAAGTGATGGAAGTAATCGAGAAAGAATTCCCGGATGCAAGGGAAGCAGGCATTGGTTACGGCTCTACTATCTTTGCAGTAAAACCGGGTGATGGTTCGGCCAGAGAGCAGGCAGCAAGTTGTCAGAAGGTACTTGGCGGTTGGGCAAACATCGCCAACGAATATGCAACCAAGAGATACCGTTCCAACTTAATCAACTGGGGTATGTTACCATTTATTATCAAAGAAGGGGGACTTCCATTCCAGAGATTAGACTACTTATATCTTCCAAATATTCGTAAAGCAGTAGAAGAAAAAACAGATGTTATTAAATGCTATGCGGTAGTGGATGGTGGACTTAAAGAGTTTGAAATGACCCTGGGAGACCTTACTAACGAGGAAAGACAGATTATTTTAGACGGATGTTTGATTAATTACAATCGAGTTTAGAAATTAACTTTAAATTTAACATATCGACATTTAAGGTCGATATTCAGAGAAACAGGAAAATGGGATATGGGTCTGTAACGTGACCCTTCGTTGACATCGGTACTTGACGAGGTTTTTTCGAGTCTAGTACCGCTATGTCATAAGAGGAGCGAAAGCGTGTCACAAACAGATCCCATATCCCATTTTCCGTCACCCCTAAAGTATCCCCCATCAAATGCCGATATACTACATACAAGTAAGGCCAAGCTTGAATTTTTAGACAGCCACGGATGGCATGCGTTAAGAACAGGACGTTCTGACGGATGCTATTTTTATTTCCTTTTTTACTTCACGGACGAAAGAAAGAGGATGGGAGAAAGGAGTATTATTTGATTATCAGTTCCTCAAATGTAGGAATGGAATCTGCCAGAACGTATCGTTCTAGTACAACAAGGACGTTATCCTTTTCAACGAAGACGACGCTTTATTCTCTTGCGGATAATGCGCTTGGAAATCAGGATTTGTTGGGAAGAAACAATGAAGAGAACCTGGAAGCAAAGGAAGATAATGCTACAGGGAATACAGAAACAGCCAATTCGGCAAATGAAGCCATGGAACGTTTGCAGGGTTCAAAGGGAACCGGAATAGAACGTATCCGACAAATTGAGACCGGAACGGAGAAAAGTGCCATTGAGCGTATCCGGGAAAAATGTCTGTTGCATTTATGGGAACTTTTCTTTGGTAAGAATCGTGCAAACGAATTAGCGGAAGCATATAATTTTGAAAGTGTAACCTATGCACAGCCCCGTCAGATGGACACTTTGGAAATAACAGTTATGGAAGAATATTCCTTTGAAGAAACCGAAACTATGGATTTCTCTACGCAGGGAACAGTAGTAACCGCAGACGGACGGGAAATTAACTTCAATATGGATGTGTCCATGAGCCGCAGTTTTTCAGAGCATTATAAGATTGAAAGCACGGATTTTGTTGCCATGTGCGACCCTCTTGTCATCAATCTGGATGATGATGTGGTCGGATTGTCAGACCAGAAGTTTTTCTTTGATTTGAATATGGATGGTGTGGAAGAAGAGATTTCCACATTAGAAACCGGTAATGCCTTTTTATCTTTGGATAAAAATAATGACGGTAAAATTAGTGATGGTTCCGAGCTGTTTGGTGCAGCAAGCGGTAATGGATTTGCTGACCTTATGCAGTATGACGAAGATGGCAATGGTTGGATTGACGAAGCGGACAGCGTATATGACAAACTCAAAATCTGGGTAAAAGATGCTTCCGGAGAAGATGTGCTCTATACATTGAAGGAAAAGAATGTGGGAGCTATTTATCTTGGAAGTCAGGCAACGGACTATACCCTCCGTTCCGCGGAAAGCGGTAATGTTAACGGCATGATTCGCCGTAGCGGTTTCTTCCTCTATGAAGACGGCGCAGTCGGAAGTGTTGCTCATGTGGATATGACAATGGGCGTATCGGAAAGTGCGTAGAGTGGAAGAACGGGATGTTTGCCTACTGAAGTAGTAATTTGCTGTATTTGGTAGGTCTGAGAAAGTGCCGTCAAAATGACGAATACCTACTGGAATTCAAAAAGGTTGCATTTGGTAGGTATAAAATATATATTTAGTGAGCTTAAATACCTACCGAATAGAGCGAGAGGCGAATTTGGTAGGTATTTACTTGCCAGAAATTGATAAATAATTGATAAATTAGGATAAAAAAGCATGAAAATACCTACTAAACAATTCTCGTAAATTGTTTAGTAGGTAAAAATTGTTTACATAACTCGAAATCCACCTAAAATCATGAAATATAGATATTAGGTATAGAAAAAGAAGAGTTGCTTTTCCTATGTTATTGAAACCAATTATATTTAAAATAACTTGTCAAGATATTTTGAAGAAGGAACGTGTTATTTTGGCAGATTCTTTCAAAGAGGTTTTGACAAAGAGTGTATAAATGACAAAAGGCGGGCAAAACTATTCCTATAGATTGGAGGGATAGCGATGCGAAATAAAAATCATTTGAAAAAAGAAAAATTTATCATGCTGGCATCCAGTGTGCTTGTGTTATCTGCCTTAACTCTTACAGGAGTATATGTAAAAGAGAGAACTCGTATTCAGAATGAAAATTCGGCAGAATTATCAAGAGTGGAAACGACAGAAGCGGTAACGGAAGAACAAACACAAGAAAACTCCACGCCTGCCAATGTGGGAAAGGCAGTGAACCCGGCGGTGGATGATGCATTGGAAAATGATTTTGGTGATTACAGTGCGAGAATGGAGGAATTAAAGGAAGAAGAACAGACAGAAGAAGCGGAAGAAACACAAAAAGAGGCTGAGGACTCGGCTTCTGCCGTAAATGCAACGGGGATGGCATTATCTTTTTCTCCACAGGAAGGTCTGGTTTGGCCGGTGGTAGGGAAGGTTCTGATTAATTACAGTATGGATAAGACGGTATATTTTTCTACTCTTGAGCAGTATAAGTATAATCCGGCAATTATGATTGAAGCATCAGAAGGTGAGACAATTACGGCAGCGGCTGATGGGAAAGTCAGTCAAATTTACTATGATGCACAGTATGGGAACTGTGTTCAGGTGGATCTAGGAGACGGCTATCAATTAACCTATGGACAGCTTGGAAATATCGATTTAAAAGAAGGAGATTACATGGAAGTAGGAGATGTAATCGGAACCGTTGCAGCACCTACGAAATATTTTTCTGTGGAAGGGACCAATGTGTATTTTAAATTGACATTGGACGGAGAACCTGTAGATCCGCTTAACACCATGTCTTAACGATTTGCTTCTTTACCGGATAATTGTATGTGGTATAATAAAGGGTGGCGTAAGTCATGATTATATGCAACGCATACATTATTTGGAGGAATAATAGGTTTGAAAACAAAAGTCTGGCTATCATTATTTTTCATAAGTAGCATGGTGTGTACCTCTTGTGCACAGCCTGTGGCTATGACGGAACCGGTGTCAAAGATTCCGTTAGAGCAGGATACTTTGGAAATGATACCGGACTTTTCTTATGCAGTAACAGCCCAGTATCCCCATGTATTTATTGATCAGATGGGATATCGGAGCGCGGATAAAAAGAAGGCTTATTTTTGGGGAGAAGGCCTGGAAGAAAGTTTTGTGGTGGAAAATGCTGTAAGCGGAACAGAAGCATTCACCGGAACATTGCATAAGGTAAAAGAAGAAGACGGAAAAACCCTCTATGTAGGAGATTTTAGCGGGTTGCTGCAAGAGGGAAGCTATGTAATAACTCATCCGACACTGGGGGATTCTTATGAATTTGTTGTTAAGGATTCCATATATGAACAGGAATTTTACGCCATGGAAAAGATGGCGAAGGAGCATACGTACCGTGATGTGAGTGAATTGGCCTATGTATTGGCAAATATGATGTTCATAGAGCAAATGTATGGACCGGAAAAAGTGGATACCGCATTTATTAATGAAAAATTAACGATGCTTTTGCATTCCTACGAGGAAAAAAGCGGTGCGTTTTATAATGAGATATATAGAGAACCTATTGTGGCACAACAGGGAGCCAATGGAGAAGAATTGCCGGCGGGAACGGTTTCCCTGACAACCACAGCCCAGATGGCGGGCATTTTGGCGCAATATTCCGTGCTGTATAAGGAGGAAGACCCTGCTTTTGCCAATCAATGCCTTACGATAGCCCAGAAGGCGTACCGGTATATGGAGCAATATAAGGCCAATACCGATACGGATGCATGGTATTATGCGGCTGTTTCTTTGTATCGTGCTACCAACCAGTACAAGTATCGGAATGCTATTGTTGAGTATGATACCGTAGATTCGGCGCTGCATAGCAGTACTCCTCAGGGATATACCATTTTGGCAGATTTTACGTATTTATCAACCCCGTGGGGGACGGATTATAACAGATGTGATGTCCTTTTGAAGCGCTATATGGACAGGGCACAGAGTATTTCTGTAAAATCAAAGCAGGAAAACTTCTATGTTCCGGAAAATATTGATACAATGACAAATAAGAAGATATTGGAAGACATGGTTGTGTTGGGAGTGGTAAACCATGTCCTTTCCGGACAGGAATATGCGGGAGTACAGCGCAATTATATTCATTATTTGTCAGGAGTAAATACGCAGGCGCGTAATATTTTAACGCAGAAGATGACAGCTCCCGTTGATGAGACGGAATTGGATATTGCAGATATTGCCAGGCTGATGGTGATATTCGGCAACTTATGTGAATAGAGATTAAGAAATAGTACCAAAGGAGATAAGATTATGAAAATTGTAGTATTAGCAGGCGGAACAAGTACGGAAAGAGATGTTTCTTTTGTAAGTGGAAAAAAGGTATATGAAGCCTTAAAAAGTAAGGGTCACCAGGTAATTCTTCTGGATGTATATCTGGGAAAGGAAGCAGTGACAAGTAATATGTTTGAACTGGATGTTGATTGGGCGGCAGAAATAGGCGCCATTTCAGAACAGTGCCCGGATATTGAGGCGGTAAAAGCCATGCGTAAGGATGGAGGTAAGAGCTTCTTTGGACCGGGTGTTATTGAGCTTTGCCAGGAATCGGATGTGGTATTTATGGCTCTTCACGGAGAAAACGGAGAAAACGGCAAGATTCAGGCTGCCTTTGATTTGATGGGAATTACTTATACAGGAACGGATCATGTAAGCTCGGCCATGTCCATGGATAAAGCCATTGCCAAAGATTTGTTCCGGGCTTATGACATCCCGACTCCTGCAGGCGTTCATTTTACCAAAGAAAATCCGGTGGAAGAGCCAATAGCACTACCATGTGTGGTAAAGGCATGCTGCGGTGGTTCCAGTATTGGCGTCAGCATTGTTAATACGAAAGAAGAATATACAGAGGCAGTGCAGGATGCATTTTCTTATGATGCGCAGGTGGTTGTGGAGCAGTACATAAAGGGACGTGAATTTTCCGTAGGAGTCATTGACGGCAAAGCCCTTCCTATTATTGAAATCGCACCAATTACCGGTTTTTATGATTACAAAAATAAGTATCAGGCCGGCTCTGCAGTGGAGACCTGTCCTGCAGATTTAAGCAAGGAAATTACTGCGGATATGCAGAAATGCGCAGAAAAGGTATTCCGGGCTTTACGATTGAAAAAATATGCACGTATGGATTTTATGCTGGATGAAAACAATGCATTCTATTGTCTGGAAGCCAATACTCTTCCGGGAATGACCAATACTTCTCTTCTTCCGCAGGAAGCGGCAGCGGTAGGTATCTCTTTTGAGGATTTATGCCAGAAGATTGTTGATATGGCATTAGAAGAGTAACAGGAATGCAAAGAGCTTGCACAATTTAGAAATGACAATGGGAAAGGTCTTAATTGTATGAAAGGAATGAGCATACAGGCCATTGCACAGGCGTGTAACGGCGTACTATATGGTGATAAGGGAAATACAGCAGAAGTACAGGGAGTGGAATTGGATTCCCGCAAGCTGAAGGAGGGTTATCTCTTTATTGCTACAAAAGGGGAGCGGGTGGACGGACATTCGTTTATTCCGCAAGCCTTTGAAAAGGGATGCTACGGGGTTGTATGTGAAACTTTACCGGAAGAATTCGCAGGACCATGTATTGTGGTAGAGGATAGCTTGAAAGCCCTTCAGGATATTGCTGCCTTTTATAGAGAGCAGCTTTTGGTTAAAGTGATTGGAATTACGGGAAGCGTGGGCAAGACCAGTACCAAAGAAGTGATAGCCGGGGTTCTTTCCCAAAAGTATAATGTGTTAAAAACAGAGGGCAATTATAATAACGAAATCGGACTGCCTCTTACAGTGCTCAAAATTCGTGAAGAGCATGAAGTGGCAGTGCTTGAAATGGGAATCAATCATTTTGGAGAAATGCACCGGTTAAGCCGTGTGGCAAAACCGGATATTTGCGTGATTACCAACATCGGGCAGTGTCATTTGGAGTTTTTGATTGACAGGGACGGAATTTTACGTGCCAAATCAGAAATATTTGATTATATGAATCCTTGCGGAACCGTGTGTTTAAATGGAGATGACGATAAATTAGCAACCATCGAAGCGGTTCACGGGAAAAAGCCGGTTTTCTTCGGAAAAAGCGGACATTGTGAGGTAAAAGCAAAGGATATTGAAACTCTTGGCCTGGAGGGCTCTAAGGCTCTTGTAGAAGAAAAAGGAGGGGAAGAAAGCTTTGCAATCCGTCTGTATATGCCGGGTGAGTATATGGTATTGAATGCTTTGGCGGCCATAGCAGTGGGAAGAACCTTAGGTTTAACTACGGATGAATTGATAAATGGAATTGCAAAGACGGGTTCCGTAGGTGGAAGAAGCAATATTATCAAGGATGAATGTCTGACAGTGATTGATGATTGCTATAACGCCAATCCGGTGTCCATGAAGGCGGCCATTGATTTATTAGATACCGCAAAAGGGCGTAAGGTTGCCTTGCTTGGCGATATGTTTGAGTTGGGTAATAAGGAAAGAGAACTTCATCGTGAAGTGGGAAGTTTTCTGACAGGAAAGAAAGTGGATACTGTAATTTGTGTGGGTGAACTGTCAAAAGAAATTTATGAAGGAGCCAAAGCGGGAGATGCCCATTGCATCTGGTTTGCTACAAAAAAAGAGCTGACAGAGAATATCCATCAGCTCATTCAAAAAAGCGATACCGTATTAATCAAAGCTTCCCATGGAATGGGATTTAGTGAGCTAGTAGAGCTTTGTTCTGCTCATACATGGTTGTAATGGTACTCACAATGTTTTCAGAAAGCTTTTTCTTCTCGTCTTTATCCAAATTATTTGGATAAATCGGGGTTGAAAATTCAATAACAACTGTTGTTTTACGAATTTTTGGGAACTGTTTTTCGAAAACAGCATCGGAATTGTTGATTGCTACGGGAACAATGGGACATCCGCTTTTCTCAGCAATCTTAAGGCTTCCGGCTTTAAATGGCAGAAATTCATCTTCGGATTTGTTACGAGTTCCTTCTGGAAAGATGAAAATGCTAATTCCAGATTTAACTTTTTCGATTCCGGTCAGGATGGTTTGCATTCCCTGGCGGATATCATCACGGTCCAGGAATAAACAGTGGATATAGCGCATCCATACTCTTAAAAGAGGATACCGGTTCATCTCTTTTTTGGCAATGAAACCTGTAACATTCGGAACGGCAATATAGTTTAAAACAATATCAAAGTAACTTCTGTGATTGCATACATACAATACGGCACTGTCGGTTGGTATGTTTTCGCGGCCTTTGATAATCAGGTTGGTCCCTGCTATAAATCGGACAACGCTAAACGCCCATTGAATAATTTTTCTTGAAGTATTGTCTTTTATATCCGGTCGTTTCTTACCAATGAGCCATAATGTGAACATGACGGGAGTGCTGAGAATTAAAAATGACACAACAAATAGGACAATGATGATAAAACGTAACATAGAATACTCCTTAATTAATGTGAAAGAAATGAGAGCGGACAGGCTGTCTGTTCATTCATTTCCTGCAAGAGTATATTATATCCCACGGTTAAATCCGTGGCAATCAAAATAAATGAAATGAGGGAAAAATCATGATTATTTTGAAAAACGGAACGATGATTGATCCAAAAACAAATTTCCAAGGAAAGATGGATATTGGAATAGAAGGAACAGACATTGTTTTGCTTAATCAGACCATTATCCCAAAGGAGGGGGATGTGGTGTATGATTGCACCGGTAAGTATATTGGACCGGGATTGGTAGACGTACACGTACATTTCCGTGATCCGGGGTTTACGTATAAGGAGGATATTTTTAGTGGTGCAGAGGCAGCGGCAAAGGGAGGATTTACCAGTGTAATTCTTATGGCAAATACCAAGCCGGCAGTGGATAATGCAGAAACCATTCATTATATAGTAGAAAAAGGAAAGCAAACGGGGATCCATGTATATACTTGTGCCAATGTAACCAAGGGAATGCAGGGAGCGGAGTTGACTGATTTTGAATCTCTTTTACAGGAAGGTGCAGTGGGATTTACGGATGACGGAGTTCCGTTGTTGGAAAGGGAACTTGTGCTTGCAGCCATGGAACAGGCGGTTAAGACGGATTCGGTTTTGAGTTTTCACGAGGAGGACCCGCAATATATCACCAATAGCGGAATAAATCGTGGTAAGGCGAGTGAATATTTTGGTATTGGTGGTTCCGACAGACAGGCGGAAATTTCCATGGTAAAGAGAGATTTGGAACTGGCACTTGAAACAGGGGCGAAAGTTAACTTCCAGCATCTGAGCACAAAAGAAGCAGTGGAAATGATTCGGGCGGCTAAGAAACATCCAAACGGAGCAAATATTCATGCAGAGGCTACACCGCATCACATTGCCCTCACGGAAGAAGCGGCAATTTTGTATGGAACCATGGGGAAAATGAATCCGCCGCTTCGTACAGAGGAGGACCGACAAGCTCTGATTGAGGGGTTGATGGACGGAACCATCGACCTGATAGCAACGGACCATGCTCCGCACAGTGAAGAAGAGAAAGCTAAGAAAATTACAGAAGCACCAAGTGGAATTTTAGGATTGGAAACAGCGTTCTCAATTGTGCATGAAGAACTGATTAATAGGAAAAATATGGGTTATTTGCAATTATTTTGCAAGATGAGTTATAATCCGGCAAGACTATATGGCATTAATGCAGGATTTATTGCAGAAAATACAGAGGCAAATTTACTCGTTTTTGACCCAAAACGGGAATGGAAAATGGATAAATTTGCATCAAAATCTCAAAATTCTCCATTTGCAAATCAAAAGTTGAAGGGAAAAGTTGAACTTACGTTAGCAAATGGTAAAGTGATACATTGTGACATGGAATAGCAACTACAAGAAGAGAAAGGAAATTAAATTTAAAATGAAGAAGAAATGCGTTGGCGTTGTACGAAGTGCACAGGAATTGGCAATGGATGTGTTTGACTTATGGATTGAAACGGAGATTGCAAAGGATGCAAAGCCGGGACAGTTTGTGGGTGTGTTCACATCGAAGGAATCCAGTCTCCTTCCGAGACCAATCAGTATTTGTGAAGTGGACAAGGATAAGACAGCGATCCGGATTGTGTACCGGGTGGTAGGAAAGGGAACCAATGAATTCTCTCATTATAAAGCGGGAAGAAGAGTCTGGTTACTGGGAGTATTGGGTAATGGATATCCGCTAAAGGAAGCAGTAGGGAAACAGGCCCTTCTTCTGGGAGGCGGAATTGGTATTCCTCCTCTGGTAGAGCTTGCAAAACAGTTAAGGGAGCAGGAACCGGCGGCAAAAATCACGGTTGCTGTGGGATATCGTAGCAATGACCTGTTCCTGACAGAAGAACTTTCCCAATATGCAGATGTTCTCGTTGCTACGGAGGACGGTAGTGTCGGAACCAAAGGAAATGTTATGGATGCGGTAAAAGAACATAAAATAACACCCGATATCATATATTCCTGCGGCCCGATGCCAATGTTAAGGGCAATTAAAGGGTATGCAGAGGAAAAAGAGATACCGGCATATATTTCTTTGGAAGAAAGAATGGCTTGTGGTGTGGGAGCTTGTCTGGGTTGCGTGTGTAAAACAACTCATAAAGATCATCATTCCCATGTGAATAACGCAAGAATCTGTACGGATGGACCGGTATTTGAGGCAAAGGAGGTAGAAATCTAATGAGTAATTTAGGTGTAACAATTGCAGGGGTGCATTTTAAGAATCCGGTAATGACTGCCTCCGGAACATTTGGATCCGGTATGGAATATGGAGAATTTGTGGATTTGAACCGTTTGGGTGCAGTGGTAACCAAGGGCGTTGCCAATGTGGCTTGGCCCGGCAACCCGACTCCGCGTGTAACGGAGGTATATGGTGGTATGCTGAATGCCATTGGATTACAGAATCCGGGAATTGATGTATTTTTAGAGAGAGATTTGCCGTTTTTAAAACAATATGATACGAAAGTAATCGTAAATGTGTGTGGAAAATCAGTTTCTGACTATTTAGAAGTTGTGGAAAAACTCTCCGATGCAGATATCGACATGATGGAAATTAATATTTCCTGTCCAAATGTTAAGGAAGGAGCGATTGCCTTCGGTCAGAAAGCAGATTCTGTGTATGATATTACAAAGCAGATAAAGGAAAAGGCAAAGCATCCGATTATCATGAAACTGAGCCCGAATGTAACAGATATTGCTGAGATGGCAAGAGCAGCGGAGGCAGCCGGAGCAGATGCTCTGTCTATGATTAATACATTAACGGGAATGAAGATTGATATAGAAAGACGTAAGTTTGCCCTGGCAAATAAAACGGGAGGAATGTCCGGCCCGGCGATTAAGCCAATCGCTATCCGTATGGTATATCAGTGTGCCAATGCTGTGTCTATCCCGATTATTGGTATGGGTGGTATTTCTAATGCAGAGGATGCCATTGAATTTATGATGGCAGGTGCTACTGCAGTTGCAGCAGGAGCCATGAATTTTGTGAATCCGTATTTGACAGAAGAGTTGGTAGACGGAATCGACCGTTTCTTAACGAATCACAATATTGCCGATATCAATGAAATTATTGGCTGTGTGAAGTAAATATACGTAAGTAAGATGTTATGAAACAGCGTTTATGCAGTGTGACAATATAAAAAGTGGCATGGAATCAAAGGATTCCGTGCCACTTTTGTATGTGTATCGTATATTATGCTTCTTTTGATTTGTTTAAGAACGGACGTGCAATCTTATCATTGAATAATTCAATTAAAGGTCCCATGAAAAAGGCAGTTACAATGGTTCCGACACCAACAATTGTAGGAATTTCTTTCCAGGTACCACCACCCAGAAGGTAGATAATAATACCGGAAATGACACAGATTAAATCGGTTGTAATACGGCAGAATTTGAATTTGGCAATGTTCCATTTATAAGCAAGGACAATTGCTACCGCATCGTATGTAGACACACCCAGATCTGCAGTCATGTAGAACGCAGAACCGAAACAGATAATTACGATTCCCACAACGAGACAAAGGACTCTTGTAATCATAGATGGGGCAGGTAATACGGTCTGTAAAAAAGAATAGGTAAATTCGGTAATATATCCTAACAGAAACAGGTTGATAAATGTGGCGATACCGATGTTGTGACGATCCACAAGTAAACTGAAGGATAATAACACCAGATTGACAATAACATAAAGTGTGCCAAAAGAAATCGGGATTAATTTGTCCAGACCACTCATCAGGGATTGGAACGGGTCCACGCCAAGAGCGGCAATTTTAAAGATACCCACACTGATGGCACAAATAATGACACCGAATAGGGACATAAAGATACGTCTCGTTTTCATATAATATTCTCCTTAGTATTGTATTCGACGTCTATTTTATAAAAAAAAGGAGCAGTAAACTATAAATATCTGGCTAAAAAGTAATAATATATGGTCATATTTTACCTGCGGAATACATACCAATAGTTAGGCAGCCATATAAGGAGGACTCTTTGTGGAACTAATTAAAAAGAATATTCATATGCAGCATCATTTGAACTTGGCATCCGCGCAGATTAGTTTGGAAGAAGACCATAATATTTCAGACTTAAGACCGGATGCGGAGCAGATTATATGTAAAAAAGCCTTCGTTAAGGTGGGGGAAACAAAAATACAGGAAGATTCCGTTGTTATTAAGGGAGCATTGCTATATAAAATCCTCTATCTGACAGAGGAAAAAGAGAAACGGTTATGTAATATGGAAGGAGAACTGCCTTTTGAGGAAAAGGTATACACCGGACATCAGCCTATGAAGGATTGCCTGCGCGTTATGGCAAAGGCAGAAGATGTAGCAGTAAGACTGATTAATTCCAGAAAAATGAATATTCGTTGTATTATTACGCTGGATATTTTACAGGATGAATTGTTTGATGAAGAAGTAATTGTGGATGTAGAGCAGAAGGAAGCGTGTGAAATCCGGAAAAAGAATATGGATGTTACCGCAATTGTGTTGGATACAAAGGATTTGTATCGGGTGAAAGAAGAAATCCAGATTCCGGATGGAATGCCGAATATTTATCACATGTTGTGGGAAAATGTCCGGGTGGACGGTGTGAATTTTGTTCCTATGGATGGAAAAATCGGGATTCAGGGGGAATGGACTGCGTTCTTTTTGTACGAAGGAGAAGAAGAAAGTGCCGAGGGAAGGGCGTTTGAAGTAACACGTCCGTTTAGCGGAATTCTGGAAATGCCGGGTTGCAATGAAAACATGATTTTATGCATGGATTATGAAATGGATACTCCGCAGATTGAAGTTCGCAGCGATTATGACGGAGAAGAGCGGCTGATTGGTATGGATCTTGAATTAAAATTATTCATTAAACTCTACCAAAACATGCAGATATCCGTCGTGACGGATGCTTATGGACTGCAGGAACCTATGGAACCGGTTGTAAGAAAAAGTACATGCGAACATATTACCAAAAAGGAATATGGAAAAATCAAACTGGCGGAAGTATGGGAAAATAAAGAAAAAGAAGAAATAAATTTGCAGATTCTTCATGTGGATGGCAGTGTTGTTGATGAGAAGGCGGTGTCGGAAGAAGGAGAAGTGGTTATCAACGGAGTAGTACATATGGAGATTCTGTGTAAAACGGATGATGAGAATGCGCCATACCGTTGCATTGTGACGGATACTCCATATCGGCAGAGCGTGAGTGTGCCGGGGATGGAAGAAAATGCTCCTTGTAATGTGAGAGTGGGTCTGGAGCAAATGATGGCAAATGTACAAAACGGAAGAATGGATATCCGTACCGTTTTGGGGTATCAGTTACATGCGCTGCAGAGAATCGAAGAACCGGTACTGGCAGGTATGGGTAAACCTATGGAAACGGAAAATGAAGAGGCGCTTCCTGTAATGTCAGTATATTTTGTAAATGATAAAGAGTCATTGTGGGATATCGGTAAAAAATATCGGGTGTCATTAAACGGCATAAGAGAAATAAACCAATTAAACGGGGAAGAAGTAACGCCTGGTCAAAGAATATTGGTAGTTAAAGAAATGAATGATTAATTAAAATGCGATTTAATATATAGTGCAATAATAGAAAAACCCATCCGAAAAAGATGGGTTTTTCTATTGCTTTATGATTTATCTAAGTATGATATGTTCTTACCTTATTCCATAGTTTCTTCGGTTTTTCCGGCAGCTTCTTCAGCCCATTTGTCGAATTTCGCCATGGTTGCTTCATAAGTTCTCTGGGAGATATCCGGTAATTCATCGCCCCATGTCTTAGTTGCCTGTTTGAATCCTTTTTCAAAAGCGGCACGCATTTCTTCAATCTTATCCGGGTCACCGCCGGTTAAGGCTTTGGCGAAATCAAGAATACGGTCAGAGGTCTGTTCCACGCCCCAATATCCATCTTCAGCTATGTCTGCCTGAGCTTGGGCTTTGGTAGCAGCGTCTACGGTAAAATCGCCCTTTCGTAAGAAACTCCAAATGCTGTTATCGTCAGAAGCATTGCCAATGGCATTGCCCTGTCCGGAAATTAATTTTTCTACAAGACTCCTTAATTGAGCCGTACGGGCTTCGGCATCTGCTTTTAGCTGGTTAATCAGTGCAGTGTTTTGCGTATATGTCTTCTTGGTAGTAGAAGTTGCAGTAGCGTCTGACTTTTCATATACAACGCCGGTGTCATTTTGCTTGGTTGCTGCATCTGTTGTCACTTTCTGTTCGCTTGTGGTATTTGCAGAAGCGGCAGAAGTTGTGCCATAAACAGGTGTGTTAGAAGTAACTCCATTTACATTCATATTCATACCTTACCTTTCTACCTCATAAGAGGCTAATCATCACACTACTTCCTTGTAATGTTAGTATACCTTGTATCCTCTTTATCGGCAATTCTTTTACAGAAGTTAATAGATAGGATTGCTTTTTTATAAAATATTGTATATAATTTAGTACAATCAAAGCCGAAGAATGCAGTAAATATGCACTCTCCGGCTCTTTCTTTTGGGTTTTGACCCCAATTTTGACCCCAATAATGATTTTTAATGTGAAAAGCACTCAGTACTTAGTCGGTACCGGGTGCTTTGTTATTAGAAGAACTCATTTGTTTTCTTTTGAAGGGTTATTTTGTAACTTGTCTGATACTATTGAAAGTAAACTGAGATATTCCTGGTTTGCTCGAAAAAGAGCAACGTCCTTTTCTTTAATTAATTCAGTCATTAAATGACGAGATACTTTTCTTTCAGTTCCATCAGCCAAGGCGAAGCATTTATGGAAATATACGGTTATGGAATTTAGCAATATACTTATATTTATTTTAGTCAGTAGATGATTTAGTGTAACGATACCATTTTTATCATTAATACTATTAGAAGTGTATAATTCGTGAAGTACTTCAATACTGTCATTACACAAACCAGTATACTGTTCTATATAATGATTTTCTATACTTGTACATTTAGAACGCCCTAATAAATAATCAATACTGCAATTGTACAACTCGGCTAATTTAATTACACTGTCTAGATCTGGTTTGGGAAATGTCAATTTATTTTCCTTATATTCACCATTTTCCCAAGAGCGATAGGTTTTATCGGTTACATCTATTTTTGAGGCAACTTCTTGTTGGGTCATTTTTCTGGATTTTCGTAATTCTTTTAATACTACACATCTAATGGGTAGTTCGCTACTGTTTTTCATCAATCTTACACTCCAAACAAGTAATAAAACGGTAATTTACTACCCATATAGTACCACTTATAATTAAAAGTGTAAAGACAACGAAACACATTTTTTACAAAGAAAGGACAATAAATATGAGAGAAGCAAAAAATAGAGATTTTAATGGTGAATTACTTACTTACAAGCAGGCAGCAGAAAAAAGTAATTTGGGATTGAGTAAAGTTATTGAATTAACAAAAGAATCTGGAGCATTGGTAAAAATTGGACGTATTGCAAGAGTGGACTGGAATGTATTTTATAACTATATAATTTCCAAGTATCGAGTAGCAAATGAAAAATAATAAGGTGGAATAATATGGCAAACAGAAGAATGTTTTCTTTGGATGTAGTTAATACAGATATATTTTTGGATTTGCCAATATCATCACAGGCTTTGTATTTCCATTTAGGGATGCGTGCAGATGATGATGGATTTATTTCCTCGCCTAAACGTATTACGGCAATGATAGGGGCCAATCAAGACGATTTAAAGCTATTAATAGCAAAAGGATTTGTTATTTCTTTAGATGGAGGAATTATTGTTATCCGGCATTGGAAGCAAAATAATTATATTCAGGCAGATAGATATAAAAAGACTATCTACCAGAATCAGTTTTCTTTGCTTGGGGTAGTCAATGGTACATATGAGTTGGATGCATCATGTATACAAACTGTATCCAAAATGGATACACAGAATAGGTTAGGTAAGGATAGTATAGATAAGGTTAGTATAGATTATCAGCAAATAGCAGATATGTATAACAACACTTGCGTGTCGTTTCCAAAACTTACCAAGCTATCAGATAAACGGAAAAAAGCGATTAAGGCACGATTGAATACATATACTGTTGAAGATTTTAAAAGGCTCTTTGAAATGGCAGAAAGTAGCAGTTTCTTAAAGGGACAGAATAATCGTAATTGGAGTGCTACATTTGATTGGCTTATTCAAGATGGAAATATGGCAAAGGTTCTTGATGGTAATTATGCAGACAAGCCTATGACGCAAAGAAAGGAGAATGCAGAATATGAGTCAGCAAGCAGTATCAAATTATGGTAATGAATGTACGGTTTGTCATGGTACTGGATGGGAATTGTATGATTCTGGAGAAATACCAGGATATGGTCAAGCTCTTCCATTTGCGAAACCTTGCACGTCGTGTAGAGCCGAAAAGCGTTTGAATGATATAACGGGAGTACCGCCTCAGTTTAGAGAAGCTGATTTATCTAAATTTGACTTTGGGGTATACAAAGTTGATGCAACTAATTTGAAAAGGTTAGTTCAGCATTATTTTGATAAATTTGAGACATACGGAAAGAATTTGTATTTGTGGAGTAAAACACCGGGAAGTGGTAAAACCTTTTTAGCTTGTTGTCTTGGTAAGTCTGTTATGATGCGATATGATCTGAAAATGCGTTTCATCACAGTGCCGGACTATCTAGCATCAGTAGGAGAGAGTTATAATCGTCAATCAGGCCAAAGAGACGAAAGTCAAATATATAGAGATTGTGATTTGCTTATATTGGATGATATTGGAAGTCAGAAAAATGGAGAGTGGCAAGAACAAGAGATTTTTCGAATTGTAAATGAACGTTTAAATGATGGAAAGATTACAATTTACACATCAAATATGCCACCGGAGGTTTTGAATGTAAATGACAGAACTGTAAGTAGAATTAAAAACAATACTCTTATTGTCATGATGCCAGAGGAAAGTATACGGGATAAAAAGTCGAAGGCTGAGCAAGAAACTTACTTAAAAGAATTGTTTGGTGAATAGAAATAAATATTTTTTTCGACAAAACGTGTACACAAATAAATTACAGAAACAGTATAAAATAAAGAAAAGGAGATATTTTATTGCAAAAGGGGGCGTGAAAATGACACAGGAGGCGAAAGAAGCGCGAGCAAAGTATATGAGAGAATACCGGCAACGTAACAAAGAGCGTCTGAATGAGTATCGTAAGGCATGGGCCAAAAGAAATCCAGAAAAGACTAGAGAATATGCGGCTCGTCAATGGGAACGCAAAGCAATGGAAAAAGAATAATTTGTAATAATAACCGCTTCATCATTTGGGAGATGTAGCGCTAACCGAGAAAAGTTTATTGGGAGGTCTTTTTTTAGTGGCAAAATATGAGGAATGGTTAGAGCCGGAAGGATTGCTATTGATTGAATTAAATATTGCGGTCGAGAAGCAGTCGAACAGTCGGGGAAGTGTCGAATCAGCAAAAAGCGGTGAGAAAGCTGTGAGGAATGAATTTATTTTCAGAAAGATTAACAGCGAGCCAACAGCGAGGAAGTAATTTAATGACACGATTACGCGCGCGAAAAAATGGATAGAAGGGGGAGTGGTATTGAGAAAACATAGAGATTATAAGGAGTTGGAAGAATTTTTATTAGCAAAAAGGGTGGTGATAATATGCAAAAAAAGTTTAAAAAGGCAGGCGAAACAGGACGCTTTCAAATTGTAGCGGTAAGTACAGATTATATGAAAAAAGAAGACCGGCATACGGCTATGTTACTAGTTCGTGATACAAGCAAAAAAAGTGGCGGTAGTGAAATTGTTATTAAGGGCGAGACAAAAGAAATGGTTGGGGAACAAGTAAAAGAAATGATAAATATATTTCCACCATCAAAGGACATTGTTGTTATTGATTTGCAAGAGGTGATGAAGCATGAGCACTAACCTAATGGAACGTTACCGAGTTATGCACGTGCAAAAGAGTAGTGAATCTGGAAGGAAAATTAAGTTACGGTGGAATACACCGACGGAGGTGAGAAGATCACTTGCAAAAGTAAATAATATGGTTGCAAATATGGAAATAACGGCTAAAGAAGCTAATGCAATTTATTATTCGGCTAATTTGATTTTAAAAGCAATAGAGTTGGAAAAACAAGGATAACGGAGGAGTGAAGAAAATGAGTAGAATGATTTGCGATGCAATTAATGAAATGGATACTTTTATCAGACCACAGGTGTCAGGGGAGTAATTTGCGCACCTAATGAAGGAGAGTGTAAATGAGGACAAGAGAAGCAAAATTAAGTAATTACGGACTTACAGGAAAAGAGAAGAAAGTAATTCTTTGGTTTTGTTCCACTGCTAATGAAGAACAACAAGAATTTATAAAAGCGATTATGAAAAATCTTGAAACTGAAGAATGGGAAAGCATATATCTTAATTTAATTCACGGTTGGTCTTATGAAACAGTATGCGGTAAACATCCAACATTACTATGTAAGCAGGATTTTTACAGATATAGAATAAAGGCTATCTATTTAATCAGTGAAAAGCTTGCAGAAAATAATGTTCGAATTGTTGAACAATGGTTTTTAGCAAATGATATTAGGCGATATTTGACTTTATCATGTGCTGCAAAAGAATTGCATATTGAATCTTCGATATTAAAGGAGATTGCGACGAAAGCAGGAGCCTTGATTAGGATAGGGAAATTATACAGGGTTGATATGAGAAAACTATATGCGTACATAGACAAGCATTCAGAAAACGTGTTAACAACCCTATAGAGCCACGGAAAACAAGTAGTTAATAAATTTATAGGAGAGTAATTTTAATGCCTAAGAAAGTCAAAATGCTTAAGAAAACGCATTATAAAATGAAGTCTGGTAGTACGACTTTGGAACTTGATTTATCGAGATTTGAAAAACAATTTCAAGATGCACAGTTTGCGCTTGACAGTATGGTAATGACTGATATGAAACCATTTATGCCAATGGAAACAGGAACTTTTTACAATCTGACAAAAGCAAGAAGTGATGCACTAGCCGGCAGTGGATTAGTATGTGCAGCGGCTCCACCATATGGACGTTATTTATATGAAGGTAAGAAAATGGTGGATGAAAAGACTGGAAAAGGACCTAGAAAAATTCCTAATGGTCCGGGCGGTGAATTTGTATTGCGCTATCGCCCTGGTGCGAAGCTGGTAGCAACGGGTATTCCATTAAAATATAACAAAAATAAAAATCCCAATGTAACAGATCATTGGTTTGATGCCGCGAAAGCAAAGAATTGTGATAACTGGGTAAAGGTTGTAAAAAGCATGGCCGGACGTAGAAAAGGGTAATTAGTAGTAAGGTGTGTAGGAAAGGAATATTATGAGCAAATTAAGGAAAAAGAGAAGAAATTTGAGAACGTATAACCTTGCAGATGAAAACGGTAAGGTATTAGGACAGATTACATTTGATCCAAAAGACGCAGGTATTGTCAAACGTTTTGATATTGTGACAAGACGGCTGGATGATTTAATTGAGGAGATTAAAGATAAAACAGAGGAAGAACATTCAAAAGAAATTGATGCTTTTATGTATGAAAATATGGACTATTTGTTGAATTCCAAGATTTCAGAAGTGGTCTTTTCAATTTTGAAACCTTCTGCTGTTTTGGAAAGCGGACAATTCTTTTTTGAACAGGTATTAGAAGTTATCGGTACCATTATTGAGAAAGAAAACAGGCATAAGTGATAAAAACAATATGAATACCGGTTATCCGTTTGTAGGGTAACCGCTGACCTTAGATAATTAGAGGTATTTTATATGGCCCAGGGAAAAAGTGACGGTACAGTTTATATTGATACCAAAATTGATGCTTCCGGTATTAATGACAATATCGAAAGTATAAAAAAGAAAGTAGGAGTAGTTTCCAATTCTGTAAGAAAACTTGGAAAAAACGCTCAAAAGTCTATTTCAGAAATATTTTCGGATGGACCGGCTAAGAGTGCTGCCGCTTCTTACGAAAAAGTTACACATGAAATAAACGAATTAGAACAAGAGTATAAAGAACTTGGAAAAGCAATCGAAAAAGATGAAAAGTTGATTGCAAGATTACAAGCAAGACAGCTTAAACTGCGTCAGATTGGAGCAAATACAGACACCCTTTCAGTAAAGGGGATGGACTGGGATATTTTGGAGGCTGATAGAAGAATATCGGAAATGACGCCAAAATATAACCAACTGGCTGAAAGCATATCCAGATTGAAAGCACAACAGGCTGAAATTTCAAGAGGTGTTGATACAAAGCGTTCAAGCGGACAGTTTCTTAACTTGAAAGATTCATTGGATAAGGTAAAAAAAACGGCAGGAAGTGCATTTTTAAGTTTGATGAAACTTGCCGGAAATACTATAAACAGAGGATTAAATAAGCTGAGTGTTTTATTTCAAAGGTTAGTAAAGTCTTTGATTAAAGTGGAAAAAACGGCTGAAAAATCCGGGTATTCTATGGCAAGGATGCTTGGTTCTTCTATTTTGTTCAGTACTGTTTTTAGGGCAATTAATACACTTACGACAGGCTTTAGCGAGGGATTAAAGGCACTTGCAGAAGATTCAGAAAGTTTGAATAATACTCTTTCTTCTTTAAAGTCAAACTTATTGCAGTTAAGAAATAGTTTTGTTGCTGCATTTGCACCATTGATACAGGTAGTTGTTCCGTACATTGAAATATTTATATCGTACTTAACAAAGGCATTAAATTATGTGTCACAGTTAGTGGCAGCATTGTTAGGACAGAATACATATAAAAAGGCTTTAGAAGTATCAGCATCATTTAAAGAAGTAGAAGAATCAGCAAATGATGCAAAAAAAGCGCTACAGGGATATTTAAGTCCTTTAGATGAATTAAATGTTATCAGTTCTAAAGATATTGGTATTGCGGATATTAATGGCGGTAATGAAAATGTATTTGCAGATGTTCCGATAGAAAGCGGATTCAAAGACCTTGCACAAAAAATAAAAGATTTATTTGCTGGTTTATTTACTCCACTAAAAAAAGCATGGGATGAAGTCGGACAATTTGTTATGGATTCTTGGCTTTTTGCACTTGATGAAGCGTGGAAGTTAATCAAAGATATTGGAAAAGATTTTCTTGAGGTATGGAATCAGGTAGAAACCATAAATATTTTTGAAGATATTTTAAGAATAATAGGAGACATCGATCTTACTGTTGGTATTTTATTGCAAAATTTCAGAGAAGCATGGAATTATGCTGACACCGGAAAAAGAATACTAGAAGCAATAAGAGATATTATCGTAGTAATAACGGATAACATTCTTCATGCAGCAGATGCGACGGTTAAATGGGCAAAAGGAATAGATTTCACGCCCTTGTTGTCAAAGATACAAGAATTTTTATCTTCATTAATTCCTGTCATGGACAGCCTTAGCGGAATAATGACAGATTTTTATGAGAATGTAATTTTACCCTTTGGAGAATGGGTATTAGAAGAAGGACTTCCGGATTTGCTCCAGGTATTCATTAATTTTAACAATGAAGTAGATTGGGAGTCATTGAGAAATCGACTTAATGAGTTTTGGAAAGCATTAGAGCCGTTTGCAGAAACAGTCGGAGAAGGTCTGATTGAGTTTATTGACAGAATTTCTGATAATCTTGCTGATTTTGTAAACAGTGGAGATTTTGACGATTTTCTTACATCAATAGAGGAGTGGATGGCTAATGTAAATCCAGATGATGTTGCAGACGGATTAGAAAATTTAGCAAAAGCGTTGATATCCTTAAAAATTGCAGTATTAGGATTTTCGGCTATTTCAAATGCTTTAATTGTTTTTGAAAAACTAGGCAAAGTGTTTGGTGGTTTGGGAACTGCGCTTGCATCGTTAAAAAGCATACAAATAATTCCATTTTTAGCACAATTATTCTCAGCCATGAATCCCGGAATGATTGGAGAAATAGGAATTAAAATTAGTGATTTGCTTAATGGAAGTTTTTTAGATCCAAGAGAATGGGAAAATTGGTTTGGAGAGTTAGCAAGAAATATAAATGAAAATGTAAATAGTTTTATTGATAATATTATTGGACCGGCAATCCTTGCTGTTTTCGATGCAATAGGACAAATTATTACAGATACGTTTAACTGGGATTCTACAAAGGAATTGTTTGAAGATGCTAAGAAAAACTTTAATAAAGGTGGCGCAAACATAATACTGGGCATAGTAGAAGGGATTTTAGGAGCAATTGGACTTATTGTAGAACCTATTGGGGATTTCTTTGTTGGATTATGGAACGCTTTTTGTGAAACTTTCGGTATTCATAGTCCGGCAGAAGAAATGAAACCAATTGGAGAAAATATCATCCTTGGTGTTCTTGAAGGTATTTTAAGCATTGCAAAGAATATAGACGAATGGTTAATGGAAAATGTTGTAAATCCATTTATTGATGGTTTTTGCGAAGCATTTGGTATTCATTCTCCATCAACAGTAATGGCAGAATTTGGTGTTTTCATAATGAAAGGTCTTATTAATGGTATCGAAAGCCTTGTAATTGATTTGACACTTTCTGTAAATAAAATAAAAGACTCAGTTGTAAAAATATTCAAAGAAGTAAAAGAATCAGTTATAGGGATATGGGATGAAATTGTAAAAGGAATAAAAACTGCTGTCAATGGAATTATTGGTGTTATTAACGGAATGATTTCAGGAATTGTTAGCGGAATTAATAATATGATTTCTGCTTTAAATAAATTACAGTTTGATGTTCCAGATTGGGTTCCTGAAATTGGTGGTCAAAAATTTGGATTAAATATTTCCAAAGTATCAGCACCACAAATTCCATATTTAGCAACCGGAGCAGTAATTCCACCAAACGCACCATTCATGGCTATGCTTGGTGATCAGACACACGGAAGAAACTTAGAAGCACCAGAAGATTTAATCAGACAGATTGTAAGAGAAGAAGCTGGGATAAATACTCAAATGTTAGATGTATTATTACAAATTGCACGAAGCAATCAAGTGATAGCAGAAAAAGAACTAATTATTGGAGATAGAGAGATTGCAAAAGCTAACTTACGTGGTCAGAGTTCTATGGGATTTTCATTAATAACAGAAGGTTAAGAAGGGAGCGAATGAGAATGTATATTAGTCCATTTGTCGCAGGTGTTGCAGTTACACTTATTGCTGAGTATGTTGCATTAGTGGTTTATTCTGTAATTCGTAAAAATGCAGGGAAATAATTGATATTGTAAAGTCTGCCTCTATGAATGTATAGGGGCAGAAATACTTGTACATTGAAAATTGTATATTGGTGGCTGGAACTGTAGGTAGTGTTTAGACGAACTTTTGGTAGAATTGAATTTTTATATGAGGCATGATACATTTAATATACTACAAAAGAAAAGAGGAATGTATTATGTGTAAGAAGAAAGAATATAAGTGCTATAAAGGGCAAATGATGGAAGAGTGCTGCAATAGTAGAGTGGAAGAGGCAGTTGCACATAGAACGTACATATTAATTTTAATTATTGCAGTGATTTTGTTAATCATATCTTTAACAGTAAGAACAGCAGACAATAAGATTTTTGTAGATCAAGTATCCTTTGCTAGTACAATTACATCTATTATTTTATCGGTTATTGCAATTTGGATGAGTATATCTGGTGAAAGAACTACGAATGAAATAAGAACCAAAGTAGGCGATTCGGTAGATAGATTGATAGAAACAACTGGCGAGTCAAAAGTATTGGCGAAAGAACTAAGATCAACACTTGCAATTCAAAAAGCAAATTATGAGGAAAATAGTAAGAAAATGGAACAGATGTTAACAGAAATCGAGCAAATGAAAAATGCAGTAGACTGTTTAGGGGATTCGTTAGGAGAATTTAAAATTGTACCAGAACAATCACAGCGGAGGTTAACGGAAGAAAATTTAAGGGATATGACAGTTAATATATTAAGTAGTTTCAATGATAGGAGGGGGAAAGAAGGGAAGCAACTTATGTTGAAAGGAATGGCTTACTTGTACGATAGTACGGAAAATGGTAAACAAGTTAAATCAAGTGAACTAGTTGATTATTTAAGAAAAGAAGATGCAAGTAATTTAGCAGAGATAATAGCAGGTTTGATTATGGCTATTTCTTTAAATGGTGTTTTTACAAAAGTTGATAGAAAAGAATTTGACATATAGTAGTATATTTTACCAACCGTCAATGCTCAGCGGTTGGTGTTTTTTTACTGACTTATCTGGAAAATATGCTTGACAAATATTGTACGTACATATATTATAATTATTGTACGGACAAAAAAGGGGAGGTGTTTAAATGAGTCCGGCAGGAAGACCTAAGATAGACAATCCCAAGAACGAAAGGCTTGAAATTCGTTTGACTAAAGAAGAAGCAGAAGATATACAGTATTGTGCGGATAAGTTAAATGTTAGTAAATCAGAAGCCATACAATTAGGGATAAAAAAGCTCAAAGAAGAATTAAATAAAAAATAAGAGTTGCTCCCCGACCAAAGTTTGCAACTCTCACATTCAGTCCACCTATTGAAAGGCGGTAAATCTATTATACCACTTTTCTT
>JAZSEL010000117.1:0-13270 GCA_045531685.1 Lachnospiraceae bacterium
CAACACCAACACCAACACCAACACCAACACAAACGAAAATGCCAATACTGCACTACAGAAGGAACTTCACACCGAAGTAATTTCTGATAAGGAAATTGCCAAACAGAAAGCCATAGAAGAGCATGAAAAGTATCTTGCCGATATGTACGCTTCACTTTCTCGCGACGGCAATACAATTACCTTCCTTGACGAAAGTTGGACAGTAGATGATACCGACATGGAGCTTTTTGAGGGCATGAGAGACTTTTCCGCTGATATCGGACACACGGGCATAAAAGAACTTGACAAACAGCTTCAATCGCTTCAGGATATCAACAAATCTAACAAACTCAATCAGCTGAAATTTGGCAAGATACTTTCGGAAATGAGAGAAAAAGGCTATTATAAAAAAGCTACTGCCACTCTTCAATTACCTGATAATACGTTTGAAACATTCCTTGAAAAATATATAGGTATAAAAAAGCGTACCGCATATCATCGTATAGCACAATATGTAATGTGCTCCGATATTCATGGAGAGATTGACAAACGTGTAATGATGTTCTTCACACCCGCACAAATAGGTGTATTTGAGTCTTACAAGGTAAGCAAAGAACTTATGCAGACGGTACTCAATGAGCTTACGCCAGAACGTGGCGATATTACCCACATAACACCTGACCGCATACTTGAAACAGTTGAAAACGTAAAAGCCGCCGCTATTGCCATGAAAAATAATGATACACTTTCCGCAAGAGAAGCACTAGCAATAGCTGACGGAACGCCAAATGTTGTAAATGCTGACGGTGACACTGTTGAGCTGTCAACAGCAACAGTAACACCTGAAAAGCCTGCTGATATTAAAGCAGGAACGAAAACAGACGATATTCTCTACTTTGTATCAACGGACGGTAAGCGCGGCTTGAAAATCAATATTGACGATATGAACAAGATATCGGATATTATCAAAAATGCACCGTCATTCTTTAGAGGTATCGACAACGGTGATTTGGGAATAGATATGTGTAGGGCTGAAAATCACGCATTTATCATAGCATACACCAATAATTTCAGCAAGATTATCACATTCAAGTGCAAATGGTAAATTGAATAGCAGGGACGGATAAAATCCGCCCTTGCTAACTATCATATAATTAGAGTATCTAACTAATAGTTATGCAAGGCTAACTGAAAAATGTTAGCCCTTGCTAACTACTTTATCGTTTTATCACTTTATCACTTTATCACTTTATCACCTTTAATCATTAAAGTTCCAATCTGACACTTTAATACATTAAACTGGTAAACCTACCTGTTCAGTATACTTTAACACATTAAACCGGTAAACCTACCAAACCGGTAGGATTTAGCACTTTAACACTGTGAAGCGCTAAAGCGTTAAATTTAACTTTACAGAAAATTTTATTAAGTAGTGCCATTTTGGCACTTAATATTGAGTATATAGCGGTTATCGTCATTGTCCGCATCTCCTACTTAATATGCCATTTTGGCACTATTTAATAAAGTTTTCTATAATCAGCCGGGTTTAAAAATTAACGCATCAAAATTTTTTTTTCATGTCAGTGCCACTTTGGCACTCATGATATAATATATGGGTATCGCTTCTGAGTGGAACGATATAACGTGTAGAACACAAGGGCGGGCGGGAACACTCAAGTAATATTTATAAGGAGTTAATAAATTATATGGAATGTAAATTAAAAGATACCTGTCCATTTTTCTTTGACGGAAAATGTGACTTTGATTGTATACAGTTTTGGAGTCTCGCACGACTTAAAAGTGCTTATTATATCAATTAACGTTCCACTCGGAACAGTGCCAAAACGGCACAGAAAGGAGAATACTATGAATAAGTATTCTAAACTCTTGGCAGAACAGCATTCACTCTCACGTCTCTGTGTAGACAGAGAAAAAATCTCAACCGAAGAAGTACTCGGCATTGAACTGACAATTGAAGATGTTGACGTCGCAAAAGATGTCATCATCGACGGCGAACCTACTACATTTTCAGTGTACACATTTAAAGAACTTCCCGGGAAATATGTCTACGGCGGTATGAAACTCACAGCCGTGGCAGAGTCTCTGATGGAGATTTCAGAAAAAGACAGAATATCTGTTGAGAAAATGGATGTGCATATCATGCTCAAGCAGGTACAGCTCAAGAATAAGAACACGTTCACAGACGTTCAGTTCCTGTAATAATCAGTGGCATGGACGGGTTTAAAATCCCGTCCAGTGCCAAACTGGCACAATGTTAAAGGAGTGTACAAGAATGGACTTAAAAAAATATAAGCCTACATTACCGGAAACAGCAAGGCTTTGGAGAAGAATGCTATACAACAAGATAGAAAACATCTTCATCTATGAAAACTTGCCAGAAGAAATACCTGTTAGGTTTTTTAACCTCTGTCTCTTTAAGACAGGTAAAATGGTATTTTATAAAATAGGGGATAAATTCTGTGTACAACCCTTTACATACACAGATATTCTCAATTGGTACTATGTACCTGTATCTGGCAGAGTTGTAAACCCGTATTTACCAAAAGCTAATAATAATTGGGAATTTACAATTGATGATGAAGCTGTAATCTATAATTCGTCAGCAGATATATACAATGCAAGACCTTTTAGTGTTGTAGCAGATTTAATATGGAAAACAGCTAATCAATTAAGTGAAAACGATATATCATATTACTGTATATCCAGAAATACACGTTTATTGGCAATTCTGACAGCAGAAACAGATTTGCAGAAACGTGAGATGGACAGAATACTTGATAAGATGTATCGTGGTGAAACGGATATAACTATGGAAGAAAACCTCGTATCTCACATTCGCGCCAACCCTTTGACTCAGAACTCAACCAGAAATACATTGACTGAACTTATTGAGTTTCAGCAGTATATTCTTGCTAATTTCTATCATAGTTTCGGCATTAACTCAAACTACAACTTAAAACGTGAACAGTTAAACTCCGATGAAATTGATGTAAATCAGGAAGTACTGCGTCTAAATATTGAAGATATGCTGAAAAATCGTGAGGACGGGGTTTCAAAAATAAACAAAAAATATGGATTAGATATAACTGTATCTCTTAACGAAAAGCTGTATGCCACACTTTTGCAATTGACACAGCAAATATTAAATCCAAATGACCCCAATCAAACATCTATGGAAGAGAGGGTTTTAAATCACGAAAATAGTGCCATAATGGCACAACAGGAGGAAACAAAAAATGACAGAATATTTACAAGTGATGGGAATAGGTCAGGAAGAACTGATAAGGAAAGTTCAGTTGAGTCTGAGTCTCCAGAAAATAGAGGGTTGGGAAAGGATGAGACCAGAGGAAACAATAACGAAAGTAGTTCTGGAAGAAACGAACATTCTGTGGCAGAAACAGACAATAAGAGCGATAATAACACACATAATAATGAGAAATCCGTGGATTATGAACAAGAAAACGTTCGACAAGGAGAGAGCAGAACAGCGTCTGGAAATTCTTCAGATAATCCAAAGAATGATGAAACCACTACTGATACGTCAACAGCTGGAAACGAAGTGGATTTTGACGGAGACAGAAAAGAATTGGAAAATACGCCCATACAAATAATAATCAATGCCCCAACAAAAATTAAAACGGAGGAAAATGAAAATGACGACAAACGAACTACTCAATTTAATGAAGAAACATAATATTCCGCAGTCAAGTATTAACGCTCTTTCAGAAAGACACATTAATGCACTCGAAAAAATACCTATAGGGGTTTTTGAGGACTTCATCGAAAATGGTATAAATGCTGAGGGGTATCATGACGGAGGTGTAGGTGAAAATCCTTTAGGTCTTGACTGTGGCGAATGTAGTAGAAATTTCTGCTTAGGCTGTGATGTCTGGAATGACTTAACAATGCTCTGCGGTATCTTTGGAATTAAGTATAAAAAAGAAACATTGCCTGATTTGGAAAGATATATACTTGTTCCAAAATGGGGCTTATTATCCAGAGAAAACTTCATCAGAAAATTTGGAGCTGACGCTGCAAAGCGTTTTGATGACAACTGTCCAACTGAAGATGATATACATAATATTATTAATTTCCGCGGTTGGTAAAATGAAAGGAAAAATAAATGTGCGTTATCTTATCAAACGTTTCTTTAAGAAAATGGGTAGAGCAAAACCCTGATACAAACCCTTTTACAAATTGTGCCAATGTGGCACGATTTGGGGGTGCAGATTTTCTCTGGTCTGAATTTCAATACCGCTACAATAATAAGGAAGTTTTCTATCCTGATGAGTTTGTAGCCGAAGTTGAACGGGTTTTTCTTCTTAACCAATATAAGTTTATTTCATTACTGGAAACAACTCAGGCAAACTATGATATGTTTACAAACTATCAGGTTGAAAAGATTGGTTCGGAAATTGACACAAAAGACCTATCACGAGCACATTCAGGAACAGACTCATTAACACGGAATATGACTGAGACTGAAAGACCTGCTGAAATTATTGACAGAGTCACAACACCGACAACTGAAATAACAGAGACAGAAACGCCTGCGCTAACCACCACTGAAACATCTACACCACGAGTTGTTGAAACTTCTACGCGTACACCAAACACACAGAGTGAAACAACAGATATTCCCCGGGTTTCAACGACAACAGAGGTTACACCTTTAGGATATTCTGACTCTATGTCAAGAACTACGTATGATGATGCAAATCATAAACCTGTGGAAATGACAGTACACACACCGTCATCTGGTTCAGAAGTTACAACTGTTACACCTACATCGGGAACAAATACAAGTGTAACCGTGACAACTGGTACAGAACAAACAGAAGTATCGCGTACCGGTGAAGATACAAAAGAAACAGAAACAACAGGTACAAACACAAAGGTAAGCGCATATACTGACGGTAACATAACAGAACGAGAGAGCCATTCTGGCACTAACACAACTACTACAACAGGTACTGACGGTAAAACATACAGTTCTCAGACTAATGACACCGGAACAGATGTACTGTCATTCCAGAATAGAATGGACAAAGGGTTTATGTATAGACCGCCACAAGATGCTATAAAGGACGAACGTACAATAGCTATGTTCTCCCTTGTAGATATAATTCTTAAAGATGTTGAGTCTGCAACTCTCATCTCAGTTTACTGAGTGCCAAAATGGCACAGAAAGGGGTTTTAAAAATGCAGGTAAATCAGATTTACGAACTGCTTAATGACCTCACAGAAGAGGTCACAGGTCAGTCTGACTTAGTGTCGGAAGACCTCTCAAACGTTGTCGATGTTGGAACAGCAATTTTTGCTAATACAACTGTTGACAATTATGTAAAGTCCTTAATGAACCGTATCGGTAAGGTTATTATGGTCAACAGACCGTATAAGCCGCCTTATCCGGACATCAGAAGAGACGCATGGGAGTATGGCTCAGTTCTCCAGAAATTACGTGCAGCTATTCCTGAAGCTGAAGAAAACCCGTCTTGGGATTTACAGCCCGGTCAGGGTGCAAATCAGTTCCTGTTCTATCAGCCTACAGTTACTCAGAAGTTTTGGAATTCAAAGCAGACATATGATATCTCTATGTCCTTTACAGAAATGCAGGTAAAAGAGTCCATGGCTTCTGCTTCTGAACTGCGTTCATTCATCGGTATGATTGAGAACGCAATCAATATGAGTAAAACAATAAAAGAAAAAGCTCTGGCGGAGAGAGCTATCAACAACTTCATGGGCTGTAAAATTCATGCCACTAATGGCGTGGTGCATCTACTGTCAGACTATAGGACAGCACATCCCACAACAACACTTACATCTGCAACAGCTTTATATGACGCTGATTTCTTGCGCTTCTGCTCCGTTCAGATAATGATGTATCGTGACAGACTTCGTGATGCCTCAAACTTATATAACATGGGTACAATTCCCACGTTTACACCGACAGAGTACCTGCATTTAGTGCTAAACGCTGAATTTGCGAAGTCAATTGAAGCATACATGATGTCAGATACATATCATGAGAACCTCGTAGCTATGAGTGGCTATGATACTGTCAACTTCTGGCAGGGCATGGGTGATGCTTCCTATAGCTTCGCGAAGACTACTGCTATAGACATCACCACATCAGAAGGTGATGAAGTTCAGCAGGATTACATTGTAGGTATAATGTTTGACCGCGATGCAATTATGCTCTGTAATGAACATGACCGTGTGACCAGTGCTTACAATGCAAAACAGGAATTTATCAACAACTTCTACAAGTTTGATATAAGTCTGTTCAATGATACAGCTGAAAACGGCATCATATTCATTCTTGATTAATTTTACAGGCGGGTTGAAATATACCCGCCTTTTTTAAAAAGGAGTGTCAAAAATGGAACTGAGAATATATAAAACAACAGATGACCCACGGGTTGTTCACAAATTATATACACCATTGTTTAACACACAGTGCGAAGTATACTATCCTTGTAATATATTAACTCCAGAATTAATTATTGACTATAACACATTAATATATGATGCTAATGCATTTGAAGTGCTAAGTTGGCACCGAACTTATTTTCTTGATAATGTTACATTATCATCCGGCAATCGAATGATACTTTCCGGTTCTGTCGATGTATGTGAAACATATTGGAGTGAAATAAAAGCATTAAATGCCACAGTAATAAGAAATGAAGTAGTAACAGACTCTGGCTTAGTAGATAATTCTGCAACCTTTAGTCCTCGCAGGACTGTTTCAATAAGACAATTTCAGACATCACCATTTAACACAAGAGACATGGGCAACGGAAACAATTTCGTTCTCGTCGTTGCCGGTGGTCATGTTTCCGGCTAAAAGAAAAGGGGTTTAAATATGAGTTTTCCATTTATAACTGGTTTAAGCGACCAACCAACTTCTACAATTAACGGGCTTATAATTTCTGTGCCTATGTCACAAGTTCCTAATACTCCAAATTGGATACAAGGTGACTGTGCATCATATGTTCATGTTGACAACTATGATATGAATATGGTATGTAACACAGAAAATCCATTTAAATTGAATAGTCCACCACCTCAATTCTTTAATTGGTCACAAAAAGATGACATATTAAGCACTCCTGATTATTTACCCACAGCATTTATGGTTGTATATGACCCTGACAATGTTATAGATGCCGTATCAAATTTTGAAAATATGATTGCAAATTATGATGGTAGGGTTTCAAAAAGTTATGCATATTACACACAACCAGCGATAATAAATTATGGTTCAGCATATTCTAAACAAGCATACCCAGTATTAGAGTCTGAAGGAAGAGAACATTATATAGGTCTTGTATCTATTACTGCTCGTAATTTAGCAGGTACTGCTACGTGGACTGGCTATTATAATAATTATCCTGCGCAAGCGTCAACATATCCATATATAATATCCGCTGAGATAAATTATTATTATAAACCAAATTTAGCAGGTAGTTCAGTGAGTGTCTGCCCACTATCATTTGTAGCACAACCAAAAGATGTGACATTATTTGCAGGTGCAAATGCTACCGGTAATATGTATTTCCAATGGTACTATACAGGAAAATTAGCTCAATTTCTTGGTAGAACCCTTCTTCGTGCACCTGCATTAGCTTATGATATATACACACCCCTAATAGGATATTCATACTATGCAACAGCTTTGCTCACTGCTGATGGATTTCCTTTTGCGCATATGAAAGTATATCCCGGTGATGTCCCAAATAGTAGAGCTCCATTCTGTTATTTTGAATATTCAGACGTGGAAAAAGCTGCAAACTGCCGTGGTCTTCCGTGGGTAGGTGGTTCTACAGGATTGAGAGATTGGCACGGTGCTGATACTACTTCCGACTCTTGCCATTTACCAATTGTTAATGCTGATGGTTCAACAACGCCAAATGGCTATACTGGGGTAGCTATAGGTGCTCATTATAATGATCCTAATACAACACCCCCTACATCATCATTAGTGAATACTACAAATGTAAATCCTAACCCTGTAGTAGACGAAACACCAGAATATCCCACTCTAATACCGGGTTATGATGAAGACCTGCAAGCCGCTGCTCCCACTTTCACAGGTGTAGGATGTTTCGGAACATACTATGCGCTCAATCGCATAAAAGTAAACAACTTAAATGACTTTCTCTGGACGCGTGATGACTCTCAATGGGATGAATTAATAAAGTCTTTAGCATTTTGGGGCAATAATCCTGCAGACTCTGTAATGTCTTTTAAAGTGTATCCATTTGATATTGCCATAGCAACAAATTCCTCAAATTTCGAGCCTATCATGTTCGGCAAACTTAATACTTCAATTTATGCTATCCGTTTAAATGATAACTCTACTTGTATTTTGGATTTAGGTGAAACATGGATAAATCGTTCCAATTTAGGACTACCTAATGATTTCAAGGCATTTTCACCATACACAATAGCAACTCTATATATTCCATATATAGGAGCAGTTGAATTTGACATCAATTACTTTATGGATGCTGTAATGAAAATCCAAATGGTAGTTGATATTACTACAGGTACCTGCACTGCAATAGTATACAATAATGGTATGCCCTATCTCTATATACCCGGAACTATTGGTGTCGATATTCCCATTACACAACAATCTGTAACCTCAATTGCATCATCTCTTATGGAAACTGCTATGGTTTCTGCGCTTCACGGAACAGCTGGATTAATGGAAATAGGCGTGGGCGCAATCATAAAAGCAAATAGTGAGCCCTCATTGAACTCCAAAGGAAAACCTACAAAAGTTCAACCCGGTGACTCAGAGATAGAAAGCGGTGGTGCTAAAATTTCAGGAGCAGCTTCATCTGCATTATCAGGCGCAGGAGATGTATTATCAAAAGTGTTTGTTAATGCAACTGACATATCTTCAAGAGGTTCTAATTCTCCCGGTGCCAGCATGGCACTCTCGCAATACTGCTACATAATTATATCTCAGCAAGAGCCGATTTATCCTCGTAATTATGGACACACTTGTGGATACCCCTGTCATGTCTCAGACCGTCTTGAAAACTTTACAGGATTTACAATATGTCAGAACGTTGACACCTCAGGAATATTATGTACGGAGATAGAGCGCAATATGATTAAAAATCTCCTTGAAAGTGGGGTTTATTTATGAATTTAAAAACACCACAAGATGTTATAAACAGGAAAAAAGCATATGCAATGACCGATAAAGAGTTGTCAACTGCTATAAAACGTTCTGTTGAGAAATTAAACAGACGTTTAACAACACTTGAAAAAAGTGGACTTCACAAAGCATCAGGCAGTTATGAAATAATAATGAACTACTTAAAAAGTGAGTTAGGGTCAAAAAGATTTTCATCAAAGAAATATGCTCATTCGTCTTTCTCAGAAAGAGCAGAGTTTTTGACTGTTCTTAAACATTACGAAGAATTTCAGTTAACAAAAACTGGAGTAACAAAACAACTCAATGCAGAACTTAAAAAGCTCAATGAGAAACTGGGCGGCATACTTGGTGCAAATTTTGATAAACTGAAAATGAAAGAACTACTCACACTAAAAGATGCTATGAAAATGTGGCGTGAGTTTATCGGTCATTCAAATATTGCTGACTTAATGACATCATCTGAAGCAAGACAATTTTTCTTGATGATAAGAGATAGCAATAAAAAACAAATAAAGCAAGTATTTAAAGAACTTGAAAAATTTAATACAGGAGAATATAAAAGAGAAGATTATCCAATATTTTTGGATTATTACAATCCCATATATGGGTCGCCAGTGACTACAGATAGGGGAATTATATATAATCCAATGAATGGTGTAGTTTATGAAAATGGTAAACCAACATCTTTTATATATGAAGATACTACTCATGCTCTTAAAGATGGTTTATTTGGATTATGGTTAGTGAACCCAGACGGTTCTAAAGAGGAGATTAAATAAAATGACGATTTTAAATGCCGATTTGGCACCAGTTTCCGAGGATGAACTCTTTGATAAAATACTAAAGTCACCAATAGTTGATGATTACTATCAAATACCCTTTGCATTTGATATAGAAACAAGTTCTTATCGCAGCAATGGTGAAAAAAGAGCAACAATGTATTTGTGGCAAATTGGCATTTTAATGAATGAGCAATATTATATCTATGGACGCACATGGAGCGAATGGGAACAACTTATAAGAAAATTACGCAAGAAATTATCTCTTGAAAAAAACAAATTGGTCATATATGTTCATAACCTTTCATACGAATTTCAATGGATATATACTCATATATGGCTTACAAAAATATTTGCAAGAAAAAGTCGTCACCCTATATATGTTGAGTCTGGAAATATAATATTTAAATGCTCATATTTTTTATCAAATTATTCTCTAAGAAATCTGGCGAAAAATAGGGGTTATACTGAAAAAGAGGAACTTGATTATTCCAAAATTCGCACAAGTGTAACCCCACTTACTCAAGACGAATTACACTACGGTTTAATAGATGTAAAAATCGTATGTGAATATATATACGATGAGATAAAAAGAAACGGAGTTATTCAAAATATACCATTAACAAGCACTGGTTATGCAAGGCGTTATTGCTTTGATTATATCTCACAACACGAGAATATACAAAATTATCAAAGATGGTTAAGAGGAATATTACCTACAGACCCTAATTTATTTGAACTACTTAACACGTGTTACACAGGTGCATTTACTCATGCAAACTATAAACACGTTCACATAGTTCAAGAAGATGTATCATGTGTAGATTATTCGTCTTCGTATCCCGGGGTAATGTGCAGGAAACGGTTTCCTATGCGTTTCCTCAAAGTTAACCCTACCCGTTTCAAACTCTTTGCAGGTAAAGCAATGGTTATGATAATCCACTTTGAGAATTTAATAGCAACAACTAATCATAGTATATTATCAGAACATAAATGCATCATAGACGGAGAAAAAGCAATAGATAATGGTAGAGTTAGAAGAGCTGAGCATTTAACTGTAGCTATCAATGATTTAGATTATGACATAATTAATAAATTTTATACATATTCAAATTTTGAAATAAAAGAATTATGGATTGCTAATTATGAATATCTACCAAAAAATCTTGTTCTTGCTATATTAAATCTTTATTCACAAAAGACTACATTAAAAGGAGTAAAGGGTAAAGAGGAAGCATATTTGCGTTCAAAAGAACTTATAAATTCTGTCTATGGAATGTCAGTAACAAATCCATTAAATGATGACACAATATTTACTGACGGAGTTTGGGATTATGAAGAAATTTCTGTAGAAGAGGGATTGCAAAAATATTATAAAAACAGAAAAATTTTTACTGCCTATCAATGGGGCGTATGGGTAACATCATGGGCAAGGTGGGAACTGTTAAACACAGTATATAAAATGGGAGATGATGTAATATATTGTGACACAGATAGTATAAAATATCTCGAAAATCATGATGACATTATAGTAGAAGATAATAAACGAATACTGTCAGAGAATGAAAGTGCCATTCTGGCACTCAATATTCCGAGAGAATTATTTTTCCCTAAAACAATAAAAGGTGTGGAAAAACCATTAGGAATATGGGATAAAGAGGAGGGATATGCCTTATTTAAAACTTTAGGTGCAAAAAGATATTGTTTTTCATATCATGATGAATACTTTGATAAAGAATATGATAAAAATGATATCAATTTCTTTATAACAGTTGCAGGTCTTGGAAAAGAAGACGGAAAACGTGCCATATTGGCACTTGCTGAACAGAAAGATGTATCACCCTATGATATATTTTCATATATTCCCAATGACCCAGTTATAATATCTGAAGAACAATCTGGTAAACAATGTTTCACATATTTAAAAGAACCTTTCAGTGAATATGTTACAGATTATCTTGGTAATGTAACATTAGTATCTGAACGCTCTTATGTTAATAGTGAAGCTGTCGCATTTGAATTTAAAACAGAAACGATAGAAGAATATCTTATGTTGATAGGTGTATTAAATGCTGAAACCAACATGGGCGGACATTTCAAACAATCAAGATTAAGGAGAAAAATACATGGCAAAGAAGAAGAAATACTATGACATAAAGCCCTTATTAAAACTCAACGCAGAGTATAATATAATAATGGGTGAACGTTCAAACGGAAAAACATACTCAGTATGTAAACTGATAATAGAAAATTTTCTTGAAACTGGCACATATGGAGTTTATATCCGTCGATATGCAGATGAAATAATGCCGTCAAATATAAAGGCATTATTCAACCCTTTTGAAATAGAAAAAATCTCAAAAGGTAGATATAATCGCATAATGTATAGAGGAAAAATGTTTGAAATAGGTAACTATGATTTTGAAAAAGATAAATGGATAAATAAAGAGCCTTTATGTTTCTGTGCTGCACTTAATACATGGGAAAATGCAAAAGGTCCAGATAGAGGAGTTGTAGGTATAATACTCTTTGATGAATTTTTAACAAGACGCTTTTACCTTACGAACGAGTTTTTATCTTTTCAAAACGTACTATCAAGCTTCATTCGTGACCGTGAGAACGTTCGTATTTTTTTGGTAGGAAACACAGTAAGTTTCTACTCTCCTTATTTTGAAGAATTCGGTCTTGAAAACATCAAGGAAATGGAACCGGGTACATTAAACTGCTTTGAATTTGAAAATGGAACAAAAATAGCAGTAGATTATTGTGAGTCTGTATCAGCTGAAAAAGAGTCTGCAAAATTTTTTAATTTTAATCCTGCAAAAGCAAATATGATAACAACGGGTAAATGGGAAATACCTGACTACCCACATTATAGTGGAAGCATAGATTTCGTGAGAGAGGTCATTTTAAAGTTCTATATTAAATTTGATAATGATACAATATGTGGAAACATAGTAGTCAAAAAGGATAAAGTGTTCATCTTCTTTCATCTACAGACCAAGGAATATGACTCTGATAATTCGATAGAATACTCAACACAGCTATCAGATAATCCTTTAAAAAGTGTCACTTTGGCACAGGGAATAACAGATGCTCACAAATTGATAAACAACTTGTTAAAACAGGGCAGAGTCTTCTTTTCTACTAATAAAGTTGGCGAGATATTCACTAATTATCTTAAATGGCAACAACGCTATTCTCTTATAAACTAAAAGAGACTCCTTTTTTGAGACTCCCATATCTATAATAATATTATTTAAAATCGGTGCCAACTTGGCACTGATTTTTTTGTATATGTGAAAAAAAAAAT
>JAZSEL010000037.1:0-21402 GCA_045531685.1 Lachnospiraceae bacterium
GACCGCTTGGCCTCCGACTTATCTGTAATCGGTAAATCAGAACAATCCGGAATATAAGAAAAGGTCTTATCTGCACTGGATGCAAGTTCAACTGCTTCCCCATAAATCTTAGCTTCCTGATATGCTTTCTTAGCCCACTGACCGGTAATGATATAACCGGCTTTTTTATTCTTCATTAAGTTCATAGGTACGGAAGCAAATACTAAGCTTGCACCACCCTGTACGAACAGAACCTTATAATTATCAGGAATGTTAAGTAAATCTCTTAAATCCTGCTCTGCTTCTTTGATAATTGCATCATACGCTTTGGAACGATGGCTCATCTCCATAACAGACATTCCCGTTCCGTTGTAATCTAACATTTCTGCTGCAGCTTCTTTGAGTACCTCCTCAGGTAAAACTGCCGGACCTGCTGAAAAATTATAAATTCTTGCCACGATCTATCTCCTCCTTAGGGTATCAGTATTCACATTAAACACAATTGTACATCTAATCATATAACACGTCAATACGGTAAAGTGCAAAACTGTCATAAGTTTTTTCTTTATTCTTTGTGCATTTTTTTACGAACAATCAATATTTTCCTATTTTTCTTCTTCTAAACCATAGTACATAACACAGGGCGTCCCAATTTCCATAACCTCATACATTTGTTCCACAATCTCAAGTGGTGTGTTAATGCAACCATGGGAACCGTTGCGAATGTAGATGTCTCCACCGTATTCATCGCGCCAGGACGCATCATGAATACCAATGCCTCCATTGACAGGCATCCAGTATTTAACCGGTGAGGCATACCCAGGCCCACGCAAAACACGGTTCCTTTGTTTTGCATATACATAATTAACTCCTTCCGGAGTTGCCTTGTTTTTGCCGGTAACTACATCGGTTTCCAGATATAATTCCCCATCACGATAATAGAACATCTTCTGTTGTCCGATATCTACTTCAATATAAGTATCCCCGATATCATTCTTTCCCTTAATCGCAACCTCTTTACTGTAAACAGGCTCTCTTGTATATGTCCTTTCGTCGGAATGCAAAAAAGAAAGAAATTCCTTCTTTTCGGTTTTCATTGCAATCTGATTCCCGTAAATACCACCTTTTATAGTAAGGTTTCTTCCGTCATGGGTGACAAATTCATGATTACGATAGGTACTGTATGGCGCCAGTTTGCTTTCCACTAATAGTGAAGCATCTTCATCATTTATCAAAAGTCTGCCGTTTTCATCTAAAAAGGTTGTTTGATACTCATCCGGAAGTACACGTACCCCCTTGTTAAATGCATTAAAACAAACCAATGTCTGTGCCATATCTCCTTTTGAAAAACTTTCTTTTTCCTTATCAAATACATAGGAAACCGCTCTTGTCTGATAGTCATTCAGTAATTCATAAAAAGCCATCAGTTCTTTTTCGTTCTCTGTGTAAGGTTCATCGTAATAACAGCCGGACTCTAAAAGATGAATGCTCGCTTCCCCTTTTTCCAATGCTTCTTTAATAAGGGCAAGGGCTTTTTCCTCATCCAGAATCCCCTGCTTAGTATCTGTAAGCGTAAATCCGTCTGCATCCGATGTAACAAAAACCGAAGGTTCCTTTTTAGGCGAAAAGTCTTCCATTTGTTTCCTTACCTGTTTTTCCAGCTCCGTATGATTAAAGCAAACGGCCGGAAGAAGGGTATATTCCTTATGACCTTTTGTCAGATTTTCTATCCACAAATACGGATTTTGCTGTGCAAGGTAATGGTTTAGGGGTTCTCTGTAATCATATGCATAGGAAATATCATCAGCGTCAATATAAAAGGAACCTTCTACTGCGTTCACTGTAAGCCCATCATATACATATGCTTCATTTAATTCCTTATTTACCATTTCCACAGACTTTCCGGTACAATAAATCCCATTGATATACGTCTGAAAGGAAAAACCGTTTTCATAATACACAGCTAGGCCCAGATAACCCAGGCCTAGTAAAATGCATATAGAAAATAAACTGCCAACTAAAATCTTTACTACTTTCTTCATTGGTACTCCTGAAACGTTTATTTAACCTTATGCCGGAATTTAGTTTTTATTCTTTAAATCCTCTGCATCAAATGCATCTGAAATGGCTGCTCCAGCCGGTACCATTGGGAATACACAGTCATCCTTGTCAATGATACAGTTAAGAAGAACCGGTTTACCGCATGCAATTGCTCTTTCAAGAGCCGGTGCTACTTCTTCTTTGGATGTTACTGTAATAGCCTCACAACCAAGACCTTCTGCAACCTTTGCAAAATCAACCTTATCCTCCAGAACCGTCTGGGAATAACGATGGTCATAGAATAAGGACTGCCACTGTCTAACCATTCCGAGTACATGATTATTAATAACCACCTGAATAATCGGAATATTGTAGCGGGAAGCAGTTGCCAACTCATTCATATTCATACGGAAACATCCATCACCTGCAATATTGATACAAATTTTATCCGGGCAACCCATTTTAGCACCAATACATGCTCCAAGTCCATAGCCCATTGTACCTAATCCACCGGAAGAAAGGAATGTCCGAGGCTGTGTATAACGGTAATACTGCGCCGCCCACATCTGATGCTGTCCCACATCCGTTGTAATAACCGCCTTACCTTCTGTAATTCTGTCAATCTCTTCAATAATATATGGACCGGAAAGAACATTTTTGTTATATGATAACGGATAACGTTCTTTTAATTCCTGAATATGCATCATCCATGTATTATGTTCCTGCTTCTCAAGCTTGGAATTAATCTTATTTAATACTTCTTTCAAATCCCCAACAAGGGAAGTATAGGTCTTAATATTCTTATCAATTTCAGCCGCATCCACATCAATATGTAATACTTTTGCATTGGATGCAAATTTATTAGGATTACCCACTACACGGTCTGAAAAACGTGCACCAAGGGCAATCAACAAATCACATTCACTGACACCAAAGTTACTTACCTTGGTTCCGTGCATACCAATCATACCGGTATAACGGTCACTATGTCCGTCAAATGCACCCTTACCCATTAATGTATCACATACCGGAGCATCAATTAATTCAGCAAATTCAGCCACTTCTTTTACAGCACCTGACGCAATAGCACCACCACCCAGATAAATGAATGGTTTTTTTGCTTCCTGAATTACTTTAACTGCATTTTCGATATCAGCTTCTGTATATTTAACCGGTTTGGTTGGAAGTGCCGGTGCCTGTCTTTCGTAATCACACAAAGCAGCTGTAACGTCTTTTGTAATATCCACAAGTACAGGTCCCGGGCGTCCGCTCTTTGCAATCACAAACGCCTTACGGATGGTCTTAGCCAAATCCTTTACATCTTTTACAATATAGCTATGCTTTGTAATCGGCATTACCACACCGGCAATATCCACTTCCTGGAAAGAGTCCTTTCCAAGTAAAGGAAGGTTAACATTGGCTGTAATGGCAACAACCGGAATACTGTCCATAAATGCAGTCGCAATACCGGTTACAAGATTAGTCGCACCCGGTCCGCTGGTTGCTAAGCATACACCAACTTTACCCGTTGCTCTTGCATATCCGTCTGCCGCATGGGCAGCCCCCTGCTCATGACTGGTTAAAATATGAAAAATTTCATCCTGATGTTTATATAATGCATCATATACATTTAAAATCGTACCACCCGGATATCCGAAAACAGTGTCTACGCCCTGTTCCTTCAAACATTCGATTACGATTTCCGCACCTGTTAATTTCATGTGTTTTCCTCCAAATCTATCCGTAATACCTTCTGTTTTTTTTAATTAATTCTTAGGAATCTCCAAAACCGCTCCCCTGTTACCGCTTGTTACAAGCTGACGGTATCTTGCCAAGTAACCACTGTTAATCTTAGGCTCTCTAGGAGTCCAGTTTTTCTTACGTTCAGCTAAAACTTCATCAGACACATCTACATTAATGGTATTGGCAGGAATATCAATCTTAATAATATCCCCTTCTTCAATCAAGGCAATCGGACCACCAACTGCTGCTTCAGGAGATACATGACCAATAGAAGCACCACGGGATGCACCTGAGAAACGTCCGTCTGTAATAAGTGCTACCGTACTTCCAAGTCCCATACCGGCAATGGCGGATGTCGGATTAAGCATTTCCCGCATACCCGGACCACCCTTTGGTCCTTCATAGCGGATAACCACTACATCACCTGCAACAATCTTGCCACCCTTAATTGCCGCAATCGCATCGTCTTCACAGTCAAATACTCTTGCCGGACCTTCATGTACAAGCATCTCATCCACTACGGCTGAACGCTTCACTACACAGGTGTCAGGAGCAATATTACCGGAAAGAACCGCGATTCCGCCAACTTCTGAGTATGGGTTGTCAATTGGCCGGATTACTTCCGGATTCTTATTTATGCAACCTTCAATATTCTCTTTGATGGTCTTACCGGTACATGTAATTCCATCAGTATTAAGAAGGTTCTTTTTATTTAACTCATTCATTACGGCATATACACCGCCGGCTTCATTTAAATCTTCCATATAGGTATGACCTGCCGGTGCCAAATGGCAAAGGTTCGGTGTCTTAGCACTGATTGCATTGGCAATGGATAAATCCAAATCAATGCCGCATTCATGTGCAATCGCCGGTAAATGCAACATGGAATTCGTAGAACATCCAAGCGCCATATCTACTGCAAGTGCATTGTAAAATGCCTCTTTTGTCATAATATCGCGAGGCTTAATGTCTTTTTCAAGAAGCTCCATAATCTTCATACCCGCATGCTTTGCAAGACGGATTCTCTCAGAGTATACAGCAGGAATGGTTCCGTTACCCGGAAGACCCATACCGATGGCTTCTGTTAAGCAGTTCATGGAGTTAGCTGTATACATACCGGAGCAGGAACCGCATGTCGGGCATGCTTTTTCCTCAAACTCAGTAAGCTCATCCATGGTAATCTTACCTGCCGCCTGTGCTCCTACCGCTTCAAATAAGGAAGACAAACTGGTCTTACAGCCGTTTACTCTACCTGCAAGCATCGGACCACCGGAAACAAAAATCGTTGGGATATTCAGTCTGGCAGCTGCCATTAATAATCCCGGCACATTCTTATCACAGTTTGGAATGCAGACAAGCGCATCAAACTGGTGTGCAAGAGCCATACACTCTGTACTGTCGGCAATCAAGTCTCTTGTTACCAGGGAATATTTCATACCTGTATGCCCCATGGCAATACCATCACATACAGCAATCGCAGGGAACATAACCGGTGTACCACCTGCCATGGCTACCCCCATCTTAACTGCGTCTGCAATTTTGTCCAGATTCATATGTCCCGGTACGATTTCATTATAGGAACAAACAATACCGACCATTGGTCTTGCCAATTCTTCCTTTGTATATCCTAACGCATTGAATAACGATCTATGCGGAGCCTGACTTGCTCCTGTTTTTGCTGCATCACTTCTCATAGCAACCTCCTATTTGTACATTTCAACTATCATACCATTTTTAGATTCTTTCGGCAACCAAATCACCCATTTGTGAACAGGTTACCTGTTTCATTCCTTCTGACATAATATCCCCGGTTCTATAACCTTCGTTAAGAACCGTATTAATGGCATCATCAATGGCCTTGGATTCTTCCAATAAGCCAAAGGAATATTTTAACATCATGGATGCAGAAAGAATGGTAGCCAACGGATTGGCAATATTTTTACCTGCAATATCCGGTGCAGAACCATGACTCGGTTCATACAATCCGAATTTGGTATCATTCATACTTGCAGAAGCTAACATTCCGATAGAACCGGTTACCATGCTTGCCTCATCCGACAAAATATCGCCAAACATGTTCTCTGTTAAAATGACATCAAACTGTGCAGGGTCCTTTACCAGCTGCATGGCACAGTTGTCAACCAGCATATGTTCTACGGTTACTTCCGGATACGCCTTTGCCACTTCATTAACAACAGCTCTCCAAAGTCTGGAAGAATCCAGCACATTAGCCTTATCTACACTGGTAACCTTTTTATCACGGACCATGGCTACTTCAAATGCTTTGATTGCCACCCGTCTGATTTCTTCTTCATTATATGTAAGGGTATCCACTGCTGTACGGACACCATCCACTTCCTCTGTATGACGTGCTCCAAAATACAAACCACCTGTTAATTCACGCATAATCAACATATCAAAGCCCTTTGCACTGATTTCCTCTTTTAAAGGGCAGGCTCCCGCGAGCTGCGGATATAATACAGCAGGCCGTAAATTTGCAAATAAATTCAAAGATTTACGGAGCTTTAATAGTCCTGCCTCCGGTCTTAAAGACGGCTCTAATTTATACCAAGGGGAAGTATTGGTATCTCCACCGATGGAGCCCATTAATACCGCATCGGCATTTTTAGCAATTTCAATTGTTTCATCCGTAAGAGGTACCCCATGCACATCAATGGATGCACCACCCATTAAAATATCATCATAACTTATGCTGTGTCCGTATTTTTCACAGACCTTAGCCAATACTTTTTTTGCTTCCGCAACAATCTCCGGACCAATCCCGTCACCGCTGATACTTGCAATATGTAATTCCATAATCTATCTCTCCATTCCTTTTATTCGGTCAATAACGGTTCTTTCTATAGTAAGAACCACTTTATCTATACTTAAGTTATGGTAACATATTTTTTGCTATCCATAAAATATATATCAATTATACATTCCATAACTTGAAGTTATGAATGGATATAAAAAAATCTCAGTGAATACCATTCACTGAGATTCATTAGCTTTATTCTGCTGATGGCTTTTCAACCTGAGCAATTGCTGCCTTCTGCATTGGAATACGGCAGTTCTTATTGCTTCCGAATTCTACGATTACAGTATCATCTGAAATGTCAATGATTACACCGTAAAAACCACTATTAGTTAATACACTGTCACCGATTTCAAGTGATGCCATCATAGCTGCCATTCTCTTCTGCTCTTTCTTCTGAGGACGAATCATCATGAAGTAAATAAAAGCAAAAATAAGTACTAAATAAATAATCATTACAATTCCGCTACCTGCTGCAGCTTCTGTTAATAAAATGCCCACTATCATTTCCTCCTTAGGGGTTAATTCACTATTTGCAATAATACACAAATTTTCCAAATACATCAAGTACATTTGGCTTGTTTATAAAAAATTCACGAAACCTTTTACTCTTCCGGTGTTGCCATACTATTTAATTTTTCTTTTTTATAGGAAGCAAACTCACCCTTATCAAGAGCATCCCTGATTTCTTCCATCATTGTATTGTAGAAATATAAATTGTGAAGAACACATAAACGCATTCCCAACATTTCTTTTGCTTTTAACAAATGGCGGATATAAGCTCTGGAATACTTCTGACATGCCGGACATCCACAGCCTTCCTCAATCGGGCGCATATCCTTTTCATATTTCTTATTAAACAGGTTAATCTTTCCGTGATTGGTGTATAAATGACCATGACGTCCGTTACGGGTCGGATAAACACAATCAAAGAAATCCACGCCCCGTTCTACTGCTTCTAAAATATTAGCAGGAGTACCCACGCCCATAAGGTAGGTAGGTTTATCTTTCGGTAAATAAGGAACTGTCTCATCCAGAATATAATACATTTCTTCATGGGACTCTCCTACTGCAAGACCACCCAACGCATATCCGTCCAGATTCATATCCGTAATCCGTTTTGCATGTTCAATACGGATATCCGGGAAAATAGCTCCCTGATTAATACCAAACAGAAGCTGTTCTTTGTTAATGGTATCTTCTAAGCTGTTTAACCTTGCCATCTCTCTTTGGCATCGCTCCAACCATCTGGTAGTACGGTCTACGGAAGGCTGCACATAACTTCTTTCCGCAAGCGCCGGAGGGCACTCATCAAATGCCATGGCTATCGTTGAACCCAGATTGCTCTGAATCTGCATGCTCTCTTCCGGGCCCATAAAAATAATCCGTCCGTCAACATGAGAATGGAAGGTTACGCCTTCCTCCTTAATCTTACGGAGACCGGATAAGGAAAACACCTGGAATCCACCGGAGTCTGTCAAAATCGGCTTATCCCATACCATAAACTTGTGAAGTCCACCCAACTCCTTAATCAGTTTATCACCGGGTCTCACATGAAGATGATAAGTATTGGATAATTCCACCTGTGTCTTAATCTGTTGCAAATCTTCTGTGGAGACAGCACCTTTAATCGCAGCAACCGTACCTACATTCATAAATACCGGGGTCTGGATAGTACCATGAACCGTGGTCACTTCTGCCCGTTTGGCTCTGCCTTCCTGCTTTAAAATCTTATAACTATATACGCTCATACTATAAATTCTCTACAAATTCTTCCAATGTTATTCCTTCTTTGGTAATAACCTCGCCGGCTTCCACACCAACATATCTGAAATGCCAAGGCTCATACTGGATACCGGTTATTTCTTCTTTTCCAAGAGGATATCTGAGAATAAATCCATACTCCCAGGAATGCTCATTCAGCCACTTTCCTGCCGGTGTGTCGGCAAATCCTTCATCCAGTGATGAATATGTGTCCGAAATAATATCTACAGCCAATCCCACCTGATGCTCACTGGCACCCGGAACAGTAACCGTAATAGACGCTTTCTTATAGGCATCCATATAGGACATTCCTGTCTTCAGATAGCTTTTAATCTTACGTTCAAATAAATACTCCTGCCTTGCCATATCTCTATATGGAGAACATACAATCAAATTAATCCCGTCTTCCTTTGCCGCTGCAAACATCTGGGTCAACGGTTCAATAATACGTTCGTCACAACGCATAGAGCCCTTAATGGTTCCTAATGTAAACTCATAATCTTCCGGAATGGTATGCTGTTTGTTTACTAACAAAAGCTTCCAGTCGTCCTTATGAAAGACGACGCTATCCTCTGCCTTGTCCTCTTCTGCGACAGCATCAGATAACGTGGCATTTTTACTGGTTTCAATCAAATCGTCTAAGCTTGCCGTATCCTCTGTGGTATCCACAAAATCATGCTCATCCTGTATCTGCACAGCAGAAATATCCGCCTGTTCCATATACTCTGCATTCCCTGAGGAAACAACAACTCCCTCATCCTCTGTTTCATCCAAGCTCACAGAAGCAAATGCCGGTGGTGCAAAACTGGTACTGAAAATAAACATTGCCGCAACCAGACACAACTCTGCACATACCGCAATCCGTCTTCTATGAAATGACAAGAACTTGGTACATACTACATTTATTACAAGCAAAAAAACTGCAAGATATTTGCAAAATGCATTCCTGCCTGCCAATTTCCTATATTTAGCTATTTTCCGGCTTTGTACATCGCTTAACATTTTATCCCTCACGTATATGAACAAAAAATTGTAAATGGCACAAAAATGCAATCGTAATTATATTTTATGTTACCATAATACTAATTTTTTCACAATATTTTTTATGAAAACTACCTAATTTACTACTCTTTTTTTTATTATTTTTTACAAGGTAACTCTTGAGATATATTTTTACCATGCGTATAATAAAAGACAGTATATTCATGGGAGGAAACTATGGCTGGTTCAACATATGGCAAACATTTCAGCATTACCACATGGGGAGAATCTCACGGAAAAGGAATCGGTGTTGTGATAGACGGGGTTCCTGCCGGTCTTTCCCTTACCGAAGAGGATCTTGCTCTTTATCTTAACAGACGCCGTCCCGGCAGCAACGCCTATGGCACAAAGCGAAACGAAGCGGACGCACCGGAGATTTTTTCAGGGGTCTTTGAAGGCAAGACTACCGGTACCCCAATTTCCGTTATCATCAAAAATACATCCCAGCTTAGTAAGGATTACAGTAATATCGCATCTGTTTACCGTCCGGGACATGCCGATTATACTTTTGATGAAAAATATGGTTTCCGTGACTATCGTGGTGGCGGACGTTCCTCCGGAAGAGAAACCATCGGACGCGTAGCAGCCGGTGCTATCGCCTGTAAAATATTAAAAGAAATGGGTATCGAAATCACGGCATATACCAAAGCCATCGGACCATTTGTTGCGGATACCTCCTCCGTCAACAAGGATGCCATTACCGCATCTGCTATCTATATGCCGGATGCCAAAGTTTCAGCAAAAGCTGAACAATATTTGCAGGACTGTATAAAGGAACAGGATTCGGCAGGAGGCATTGTGGAATGCGTAGTAAAAGGAATGCCTGCCGGAATCGGCGAACCTGTATTTGATAAATTAGACGCCTGCCTTGCAAAAGCACTTATGTCCATTGGTGCTGTAAAGGCGGTTGAAATCGGGGACGGTATTGCTGTTTCCCAATATAAAGGCAGTGAAAATAACGACTGTTTCTATATGGACAATGATAAAATAACAAAGGAATCCAACCACAGTGGCGGAATATTAGGCGGAATGAGCGATGGAAGCGACATTATCATGCGCGCCCATTTCAAACCGACTCCTTCCATTTCACAACCACAGAATACCGTTACCAACACTCATGAGAATACTTCCATCGAAATCCACGGAAGACACGACCCGATTATCGTTCCGAGAGCGGTTGTTGTTGTAGAGGCCATGGCTGCCATAACTGTATTAGATTTATTAATGGAAAATATGTCCGCAAGAGTCGATTATTTAAAAGATTTTTATAACAAATAAAGATTTGTTCCATATAAAAACGCCCTGTTAAATAACAGAGCGTTTTTTATTTTACTGCAATTTATGAAAAATAATACAATTCGGTTGTTGCACTTTAATTTCTTTGCCGTGCATAACAATTACATTTTTCTCAAAATCCACATGAAAGAATGTCATGGTGCTGGACAAATGATTCAGGGATACCAAATGTTTATTATCCGGGAATAAAGCCGCATCTTTCGGATAATCACCACTGATTGGCAAACAGAACTTCTTTGTCAACAATCCGGTCTCTTCATCAATTCCATAAAGAATCACACTATTGTCTCCGGCATTGGAGCACACCAGGTACTGATAATCCAATGATAAATTCAAAGCACTGGCTGCCGAACCTCCCGCATGGTAATCATTGAGAGTAGAAATAGTCTGGATTTTCTCAAATTCCGGATTTTTCTCACCAACCTCTACATATGAATATACATCCACATAATTCTTAAGCTCATGAACAATATAAAGGTATCTTCCATCCCTTGAGAACTTCAAATGTCTTGGTGCACTCTCCTGCTCGCTTCGGATGACATCTACCATCTTAAGCTGACCGCTAATATGATCCAGCCAGTATATATTCACATGGTCCATTCCCAAATCAGCCGCACAGAGATATTTATTATCCCTTGTCATCTTTACACAATTTACATGAGGTCTGAAATTACGTTCCGCAATACTTCCCAAGCCTTTATGGAAAATTTCGTCCGTAATCTCTCCCACACCGCCATCTTCACGAAGTCTGAGTACTGTAATTTTACCGTCATGATATCCGGCAACAAACAAAAACTTATCTTCATAATCAGTTGACAAATAGCAGCCTCGCATTCCGTTAATGGAACCCTGATTAATCACCGTAAGACTTCCATCCTGCTCAATCCGGTATGCTTCTACTCCAAAATCCGTAATGGAATATAAATACTTTCCGTTATGTGAAATGGTTACATAAGAGGAATTGGTAATTGCCACTTGATCTTTTTCAATAAAATAGCCGTTTTCCATATCCACATCATATATCTTAATTCCATGAATATTATCTTTCATTCCGGAGGTATATGTGGAAACATAGGCTACATATTTGCTCGTATTCATAAAAAAGTACCTTTCTTGTTCTGTTTTTACAGTACAAATAGTATTTTCATATTTTATTTATCTTATCACAGATAGTATGTATTATAAAGCTTAATCGTCACAGCCGCAACCTTCTTCTCTGATTCTGCCCGGAATTGGTGGCGGAGTCATATGACTGCTTCGCTCACCCCATGGACGTGCAGAAGGGAAAATGGAAGGTTCCTCACAATCACAACCATTGTTGTCAGTCCAACTATTATCACATGGCTTATGACAGTGACAATGGCAGTACTTATGGTTCATATCCGTATCATGACAGCAATTCATTCTGTCATAATTTCTTGGCTGGATACATCCGTTTTGCACACAGCCATTTCCATTCTGACAACATCCATCATTCCATGTTGTGCAAGAATTACCACATCCATTACCGCATCCGTTGCCGCATCCTAAAAGTAAAAGAATCCAAATAAAACAATTCATATCGTTTCCTTACTATGAAATTTCTTTTACTTACAATATATGCAACTTTACCGGTTGCGTTCGCAAAATTCTTTTACTGCTTCAAACTGATTTCTGTCGTCAAACTCTTTCTGCCTTGGCAAAAGCTCTGCTTTTACAAATCGGTACGTAGCCTTTTCCCCATGCTTTGCCAGATACATTAACAATAATTCCAATAACAATCTTGTCTTATCATGCAAAGGTGCCGGGTCCTTCCCGCTCCGGTAGTATTCTAACGGACTGGTATTGGTGTAAGCTTCTTTTTTATACACCTTGCAGGCTGCCACACGGTCCATTAACATCTCAACAATGTATCTAACAGGCATTGGTGCCGGTGCCATACCGCCCGGCGTGTATCGAATACTGTAATCAATCCAGTATTCGTAATGATGCTTATTGCGCCCTTTGTGATGAAGCCAGGCGCCGGAATATCCCTTATCTTCACGCTCCGCATTATTGGGACTCCGGTTTCCCTGATAATATCTGGCTCCCACTATAAATTCACTTGGCATGTATTTGGACAAATCATGACAAATTCCCTGTTTATACAAGCCAACAGCAAAGCAACCTTTTAATACCAGCCATTTATGATATGTGATTGTTTTAAAGTGTTTTATTGGATGCATAACAATCTTAAAAACTCCCGCTTTATTATCTTGCTATCAGAACCTGAATACTTCTCTCTTTTACGGTAAGCATATTCTGCTCTTCCAATACCTGATTCATTCGGATTCCTTCACGATGCGTATCGTACACCGCATGCCATCTGATACCTTCCGGCAATTCCGGAAGGACAAATTCATGAGATACCCAATGCATATTTACCGCCAGATAAATAAAGATGTTTTTTTCTGCCGCGTCATCTGAATAATTGCCGCAATACATCATGGCAAAATGTCTGGTCAAATCATCATACGGACACTTCCACGGTTCTTCACTATGATATGACAAATCCGGATAACCGCAGACCAGCTCATCCAGCATGGTATACTCTTTTTTCTTATGCAGTAATGCATGTTCCTTACGGAATGCAATTATATCCTTTACAAACGCATGGAATTCCTGATTCTTATCTATATCTGCCCAATTCAACCAGCTGATGCTGTTATCCTGGCAGTATGCATTATTATTTCCCTTTTGCGAATTAGCGAATTCGTCTCCCGCCAATATCATAGGGGTACTCTGGGTAAACATACTTAAGAGGAAAGCATTTTTCATCTGTTTTAGACGGAGGTCCAAAATCTGTTTCTTTTTCGTTTTTCCCTCCGCGCCACAGTTCCATGATGCATTATATGGGTTACCGTCAAGATTATTTTCCCCATTATCTTCATTATGCTTACGGTCATAGCTTACCAAATCATGTAAGGTAAACCCATTGCTCTCTGTAATATAGTGAATAATACCCTGCTCCCTTGGATTAACCTTCATATGATGAAGTATCTTGCCCATCATCCGTTCGTCACTCTTTATGAATTTACGGACATCATACATATATTCGTCATTGCACTGTGCCAAATTCTTATACACAGGTGCTTTGTTCCCATATATTTCGCCTGTCGGGAATCCATAATACAATAGTTTAGTATCTTTTAATAACGGCTCCGTCGCTACCATATCATTAGGAATTCTGTCTCCTTTTAGATGAAAACCGTCTACATGGTACTCCCACACCCAATAACGCAGCACATCAAGAATCACGGACTTGGAAAATTCATTTGGAAAATAAAACTGCATAATCACTTCTATGCCGGCTTTGTGAAAGGCTTTCACCATATTTTTAAAGGAAATAACCGGATTTTTCTCTGCCGCATAGGAACTTTTAGGAGCATAATAATATCCTTCTTTATATCCCCAATAATTCAAAACCGGTTCCGTATCCTGATAAGCCATAGGGATACGTTCATCCAAAACCACTTTCTCTTCCAATTCCAAAAATTCATAGGAAGGCAGTAATTCCACTGCGGTAATTCCCATGTCTCTTATATATGGGATTTTTTCTGTCAATCCTTCAAAGGTACCCTTGTTGGAAACACCGGAGCTGCTATGCTTTGTATAACCTCTTACATGCAACTGATAAATCAAAGACTCACTATATGGGGTCTTAAGAGGGATATCCTCCTCCCAATCAAAATCCTCCCTGTTAATGGTACCTCGAAGTTTCTTAGCAATCTTTCCATATGCTTCATTGCCAATAATTCTTTTGGCATAGGAATCCACAAACAGTTTCTCCCCATCAAAAAAGGAATATTCATAGGTATCCTTCCATTCCAGCCCCGAAATATTCACACAGTACAAACCGCCAATCCGATAGGAGTCATCAAATGGGACCCGTATCTCCTTATTACCGGCATAAACAATCATACCGCAGTTCATTTCGCTCATAGACACTGCAATATTCAGACTACCGTCCTTTTGTAAAGTAACGCCATTTGGATAAGGATTTCCTTTTGTTGTAATGATTTGTTCCGCCATATGATCTCCTCATTGTATCTATTTGTTTTGTGTTAATCATCATTATTTTAACACAAAAAACACATGCTTACTATTGCTATTTTGTGACATTACCGTTACAATATTTTCAAATATCTGAATTGGAGGCGCTTATGGGAAATAGTGTGGAAGAATTTGATGACAGAGATATGACTGTGGATATTACATTAGAAGACGGTACCGTTGTAACATGTGCAATTGAGACTATCTTCTCTATTGGCGATAAAGATTATATTGCTCTTCTTCCTAAGCTTGTAGAGGAAGAAGACGTTGTGTGGTTCTATGGATATTCCGAGAATCCGGATGACCCGAACGAAGAGCCGGTTCTTCGTTACATTGAAGACGATGATGAATATGATGATGTATGTGACGCCTATGATGAATGGCTCGACAATGCAGACTTTGATGAGATGTAATACCATACAGCCGTAGAATTATCTACGGCTGTATTTTTATCCCCTTGCCTCTCTTACAAATCTTGATACCAGATGACGTCTATCCTTATCTCCATCCAGATACAATATATGCAGGTGTTCTTTTGCCCTTGTCATTGCTACATAGAATAATCGTCTTTCTTCTTCCATCTGTTCTTCCGATACACTCTTGCGGTAAGGGATGATTCCTTCATTACAATCCGGTAAAAATACAGTAGAAAATTCAAGACCCTTGGAAGCATGATAAGTCATAATATGTACTCCCTCCGTATTCTTATACTCATAACATCCACTTGTTTTTTCACTATATGCCTCAATGTGGTTTTCCAACTGCTCCAAAGAAGAAAATTCTCCCATTCTCCTTTGTATCTCGTCTGCTAATTTCATATATTCTTCCGGTAGCACATTTTGTAGTTCCGCATACTTTTGCAAAAAAATATCATATCCCACCGCCTTACGGATATAATTGATTGCCGCAAAAACATCCATGGTCTTCATACGTTTCAAATCATATTCCAATTTATTGATATTATGAAGTATATACTCCTTTTCCGAATAAAATTTTTTCAATTTATCAAAACTAACAGATGCGTCAATCGCATCCCTGCTGATATAACGAACAGGTCGATTCATAATCGGCACAAATTCCTCCATACTCATATCCCCGTTTACAAGATGGAGGTAATGTAAAATATCCCTGCTTATAAAGTGCTCATATGGATTATATGGTTTTTCTTTCATCTGATACGGAATTTTTTCCCGTAATAATAATTCTGCCAGATAGGAAGCATCCATATTGGTCCGAAACAAACAGGCTGTCATGTTTAGGTCCTCTTTTCTTTTTAATTCTGACAGCAAATAGGCATACTCTGCTTCCTTATTTTCGAAAGGCCAAAACTGTATCGACTTCTCATTCGTACGGATTTTTTCTGCCCAAATATCTTTGGCATATCGTTTTCTATTTCCCTTTATCACCTTGTTTGCCGCATCAACAATCGCTTGGGTACATCGGTAATTAATAGGAAAAGTAATGATTTTTCCATCCGGAAACTGTTGTTTAAAACCAAGCATAATTCCAGGGTCACATCCACGGAATCCATAAATGGATTGGTCATCATCACCAACAACAAACAGATTTCTGTGAGGTTCTATTATTTTTTTAACCAGCTGGTACTGGATAGGATTAATATCCTGATATTCATCAATTAATACATGTTCTATGTTTTTTCTGTATTCCTCCAGAATATCCGGCCTTTTTTGCAATAATCTGTGACAGAGCAACATCATGTCATCAAAATCCAATTTATGCTCCTGACGCAACAATTTATCATAACGTTCATAAATTTCCCCAAACTGTGGGATTGTTCTTTCGATTTCTCCAAATAAAAGAGTATTGTTTTGATTTTTAAAATATGAAATACGGGAAAGAATGTTTTCCAAAGAGTCCGCATCAAATCTGCCTTGATACTTCATTTGTAATAGGATTGTTTTAAGATAGTTTTTCTTTTGTGATAGGGTTAGAATATCCCTTGTTCTGTAGTGTTCATACTGACTAAGGATTTGAAAAAAGATGGCATGAAAGGTACCAAACCGAACCGGACAATATTCCTGTCCCATTAAATCCCAAAACCGCTTTTGCATCTCAATTGCACTGGCTTTGGAAAAGGTAATCACCAGAATACGATAGGGTTCTACTTGCTTTTCCCGAATCAGATAACGGATATGCCGGGTTAGAACGAAGGTTTTCCCCGAGCCCGGACCGGCTAAACACATAAGCGGTCCGGATTCATGGGTAATAGCTGCCCATTGGGCAGGATTACAAAGCTGCTTCAAGCTTCTCAATACCTTTTTTAATACGGGAAATGGATTCTTCTTTACCGAGTAGTTCCATGATTTCCGTTGCACCTGCCGGTGTCATCTGCTTTCCTGACACGGCGGTACGAACAGGCCAGAGTACATATCCGTTCTTAACACCCATTTTCTCTACCTGTTCAACTAATAACTGATACAGCGCATCATTGCTGTAATCAACCTGTGCTTCCAATACCGGAAGAAGTTCTTTTAATACACTTAAAGATGTCTCCGCATTCGTCTTCATCTTCTTGTGTGTGTACATCTCGATATCGTATTCCGGAAGCTCTTCAAGGAAATCCAACAATTCACAGATATCCGGAAATACTTCAATTCTTGTCTTGCAAATCTCAGCAAGTTTTTTCTTGTCAATTTCTCTTGTAACGGCTTTTTCAATGTATGGAAGCGCTTTTTCATAATACGCATCAAAATCCATCTTCTTGATGTATTCGCCATTCATCCATTTTAACTTTGTATAGTCAAATACAGCCGGTGACTTGCTGATTCTCTTATAATCAAAATCGGCAATCAACTCATCCAATGTGAAGATTTCGTTGTTATCCTCCGGACTCCAGCCCAAAAGAGCAATAAAGTTAACAACGGCTTCTGTTAAGAATCCCTGCTCTAATAAATCTTCAAAAGAAGAATGTCCGCTTCTTTTTGATAACTTTTTATGGTTTTCATCCGTAATAAGCGGTAAATGGATATATACCGGTGATTCCCATCCGAATGCATCATACAAACGCTGATATTTCGGAGAAGAAGAAAGATATTCGTTACCTCTTACAACATGGGTAATATTCATGGTATGGTCGTCCACTACATTAGCAAAATTGTAAGTCGGATATCCGTCGGACTTAATGAGAATCATATCATCCAATTCGGAATTATCCACTGTAATATCTCCGTATAATTCATCATGGAAGGTAGTCTTACCTTCGTTCGGAATGTTCTGACGGATAACAAAAGGCTTACCTGCTGCAAGATTCGCTTCAATCTCTTCTTTTGATAAAGACAGACAATGCTTATCGTAAACCGAAATTTCTTTGCCTTCCACTACTTCTGACTTAAGGGTAGATAAGCGCTCCTTATCACAGAAACAGTAATAGGCTTCCCCCTTTTCAACCAGCTCTTTTGCATACTTCATATAGATTCCGGTCTGCATACGCTCACTCTGTACATATGGACCAAAACCACCATCCTTATCCGGACCTTCGTCATGGATAAGACCTGTTGTTCTCATGGTATTATAAATAATATCTACCGCGCCTTCCACATAACGCTCCTGGTCAGTATCTTCAATACGAAGCATAAAATCTCCGCCTGCATGCTTTGCAATTAAAAACTCATACAATGCAGAACGCAAATTCCCGACATGCATTCTACCCGTTGGACTTGGTGCAAATCTTGTTCTAACTTTGCTCATAAAAGCCTCCTAAATTCAATAATCTTACATAACAAGAAGAACGCAGAGCGTTCTTCTCATAAATTTCATCTTTCGTAACAAAAAATATTTTACATTAAATATCCTGATTCGGCAACTGCTGCTTTGCCTCTTTCTGGAATGCTGCCACATTCTTCTGAGCCTGAGGCAGGGCGATATTGGTACCGGCTCCTGCAATACATCCGCCAGGACATGCCATACCTTCAATTAAACAACCGTTTTTCTTACCGGCCTTGGCAAGCATGAGCATCTTTTTACATTCGGCAAGACTTTCTGCATGCTCAATATTAACCTCGACATCCGGATAATACTCACGGATACATGCTTCAATGGCACTGGCAACACCACCGGCAACACCGTATCCACGGCCTGCTCCCGTAGCATCCTCCATCTCTGTCGGCACTTCTACTTCCGCAGGATTGATACCCTTGGCTTCAAACATACCAACCAATTCTTCAAACGTAATTACAAAATCAACATCAGAACGGATGGTTCTGCGGGAAGCTTCCAACTTTTTGGATGCACAAGGTCCTATAAATACTACTCCGGCATCCGGATGCTCTTTTTTAATCTCACGCGCAGTTGCCACCATAGGCGTCAAAGCATTGGAAATATTATCAATTGTTTCCGGGAAGAATTTCTTCGCAAGAACGGACCATGAAGGACAGCATGAAGTCAAAAGGAACGGTAACTTACCGGTTGCCACTTCATGTACATAATGTTCAGCTTCTGCAATAGCTCCCATATCCGCACCAATCGCCGTCTCATATACATCTGCAAATCCAAGTTCTTTAAGCGCTGTCTTTAACTTCTGCGGTGTCACATCCGGACCAAACTGGCCTACAAAAGCAGGTGCAATCTGTGCATTAATCTTTCTTCCTGACTGCAGTGCACGGATTAACTGGAAAATCTGCGATTTATCAGCTATCGCACCAAATGGACAACTAACCATACACTGACCACAGGATACGCATTTTTCATTATTGATAATGGCACGGCCTTTTTCATCGCTTTCAATCGCACCAACACCACAGGCAACCGCACAAGGACGAACCTGGTGGGAAATCGCATCATAAGGGCATACAGCCTTACATTTACCGCATTTGATACATTTATCCTGATCGATAACCGAACGACCGTTTACAAAGGAAATCGCACCTCTTGGACACACTTCACGACACGGATGCGCAACACATCCCATACACTTGTCCGTTACCTGGTAATTATTGGTCGGACAGGAATTACATGCGGACGGAATAACCTGCATCAATGGCGGCTCGTAATACTTTTCATCAATATTACTCTCTTCAAGCCCCTGTGTCAGATGCACAGGAACATTTTCCGGACGCAGGGACAATCCAAGTGCGAGACGGAGTCTTTCCCTGACAATCGCACGTTCCCTATAAATATTCTCACGATACGTAGATTCATCGTAATCAATTATCTTATATGGCAATGCTTCCATATCATCTTTCAGATTCTCGGAAGTATATGCCAAATTAGCTACTTCTTTAAAAATTCTACGGCGCATTTTACGCACTTGCGTATCAATTCCACGCATAGCAACCCTTACCTTTCGTATATATAATCAAAGAATATCTCCAAACAAAAACGTGACATTATTAACCAACTAATAATATCACGTTTTTATTTTTTCGACAATCAGATTTACGAAAATATAGAACTCATTTATAAGTCTTATTTAGTTGTACTGCCAAAGCCTCCGTTACGGACATCTTCCGTATCATCGTCCATTGTAATACCATATTGAATAAAGATTCCCTGCATAAATCCGGTTCCCTTTTGCACGGTTACATCCTTGCCCTCATTGGAATCATTGGTTATCTTTGCAAAAATATGACCTTCATTATCCGAATAATAGTAATCACTGTCTATAATACCGACTGTATTGTTAAGCTGAAGACGGTATTTAAATCCAAGACCGCTTCTCGGGTATAACTTTAATACCCAGTCGATCTCCATTTTTGCACGGATACCGGTCGGAATCTTAATGGTCTCACCCGGTGCCAAATGGAAGGTAAACGGTGTATAAAAATCGTAACCGGCACTTCCCTTTGTCGCTCTTTTCGGAAGTTTTAAGGTGTCATACATTTCCTTCACTTCTGCTTCGGTAATACCGGGAATCTCGCCCATTATTCCATTTTTAAATTCTTCGAAACTAACTTTATAAAACTGTGCTATACGGTTCATTTTATCTCCCCCTCTTATGCATAATCACCGCAATGTAATACAGGAGTCAACGGGTCTGTCTTAGCAAGCGTAGCACGTACATCAATTACATTTTGGTTGGAACTTCCCTTCCATAAAAGATTCGTGTCACGTAAATCAATCTTAAACTCACCATCAACAACCACATCCACATATTTCATCATCGGATAATGCCAGATATCTTTCCATTCATAACCTGTATATAACCAAATGGTCTTATCGGGATATTTCTCTTTAATCTCAGACATTAAATTACGTACATCCAAACGGTTTGCGGAATGAAGCGGGTCACCACCCGAAAAAGTAATTCCCGAAATATAACTATGCTCCAGTTGTTCGAAAATCTCCTGCTTAGCTTCTTCATCAAAAGGAAGACCGCCATCCGGATCCCAGGTAATCGGATTCTGGCATTCTTTGCAGCAATGAGAACATCCTGCTACCCAAAGCACTACACGAAGCCCGTCACCGTTTAGCATATCGACCTTTGTAATATTATGATATCTCATTGTTACATGCTCTTCCTTTCTGCAATTTCAGCCATTTTGGCATCATTAAGTCTGGTATCACCATGTACACGGGAATAAGATAAATAGCCATTCATACGGTCAATCTTGGTTAGATTCTTACTGCCGCATTTTGGACATACATCCATCTCGAGTTCCTGATGTCCGCAGTCATCACAATATGCCAATGAG